>NZ_JBEXJK010000010.1:0-54368 GCF_040609095.1 Kitasatospora sp. NPDC004799 | reverse complement strand
CCCCGTCTTGGCTTCCCCCAACCCGCCCACGTTACACCAAGCCCGTGTGCGTGAGAAGTCGGCCCGGCCGACTTCTCACGCACACGATGAAGGGCTGCAGGAGCCCGTGCTCTACCCGTATGGCCCTGCGACGGTGGCCATCGCGGTGGCCAGTGAGGGCCTGCGAGTGATCCATTCCGTGTTACCGGTCTCCACCGAGCGCCGTACGGCCCTGATGATCTCCTCGTCGACGTCCACGGGCAGGGCCAGGTGCGCGCGCATGTAGTGCTTGAAGAGCGCCGGGAGCTGGTCCGGCCGGGTCGCTGTCTTGGCCCGGAGGGAGAAGAGCGGGAGGAACCACGATTCGAAGCCCTCCCTGAGCGCTCGCGTGGATCGGTACGCCTCGTGCAGCGGTTGGAGACTCGCCATGTGGTCGTACGGGAGGTGGCCGTGGAGGGCATATTGGAGGCGGGTGCCGTCGTGCTGGCGGAAGTGCTGGCCGTGGGCGGCGATGTGGTTGGCGGCGTTCTGGGTGATGGTCATGACGGCCACCTCTGCCCGGTGCCTTCGGGCTGCGGCGAGGACGGTGGCGTGGACGCCGACCCGTGGGTCGAGGATCAGGCCGTCGAGGCCGAGGGGCGAGAGGTCGATGCCGTGGTCGCGGGTTCGGGAGAGGACCAGCCGCTCGGGGAGGTTGGCGGCGGTGTGCAGGAGGTGCCTGGGCTGCTGGCGGTGGTTGGCGTGGATGTCCGAGCGGTCGAGGACGGGGTGGTTTTTGGCGGCCTCGGCGACGAGGTGGAGACCGGTGCGCTTCAGGGTGTCGGCGCCGCCGCAGGCCTTGCAGGGGTGGCTGCCGCTGCCGGTCATGTGTCCGCAGGTGCGACAGACGGGGACGGTCTCGGGGCTGATGGCCAGAGTGCCTGCGCGAAGGTTGTTCTCGATCATTTCCAGTGCGAGGGCGGCGACTTCGGCGTCGGCATCGGTCATGATCCCGCCGGCCGGGGATCGACCGTGACTGTACTTGGCTTCGATCAGGTCGGCTTCGAACCGCTGACGGGGGATCCTCGGTCCGGTGGCTTCGCGGTGGCGGAGGTCTCCGGCGAGGGTGACGGTGTTCCACAGGTGGGGCGCGGGCGGCGAGCCGAGGATAACGTTGAGGGCGGCGGCCAGGTGGATGCCCACGGCCTTGCCGGGGCGGGTGTCGAAGGTGAAGGGTCCGCTCTGGACGGGCCCGTTGAGGAACAGGTGCCGCACGGGTGCCTCCTAGATCGGCGGGGTGGTGGTGCCCGTCCGGTTGAACCGGCCGCCCCGTAGCGCGTAGTGGAGGATCGCGGCGTTGAGCAGCTTGCCCTTCCGCTCCTCGGCGAGGATCTCGGGCAGTGTGCGGGTTTCGAGCAGGGAACGGAGCGCCACCACGGCGGTCTGGTGGGTGAAGGCGACGACGGTGCGTGGTTCCTGGAGCTCGGCCCGGGCGAGGGCGGCGAACTCGGCGGCGCGGTCGAGTACACCCGTGGCGAGCGACTCCCCTCCGCCCGGCGCGGTCCAGATGTGCTTGCGCAGGCGGCGGTCCTCTGCGAGCTCGGGGTAGCTGTCGTAGAGCTCGCGCTTGGTCATGTAGGTGGCGTCGCCGTAGTGCTGTTCGTCCAGTAGCGCGGTCCGCCGAGGCCACCCGTCGGGGAGGCCGGGCAGGGCGATCGCGGCGGTGTCGATCGCCCTGCGGTAGGTCGAGGTGTAGACGTGCGGTTCCGGGCCGGCGATCTGCGGTAGGACGTCGGCCAGCCACTGGGCCTGGCGGAAGCCGCGCGGGGTCAGGCCGACGACGGTGCGGGAGATGGTGTGTGCGGCAGCTCCGCTGTATGGGCGGGGGTCCTGGTAGAAGCCGCGGTACTTGTCGGCGTTCTCGACGGACTCGGCGTGCCGGATGACGAGCAGAGTCACGGTGCGGGTCCTATCCGGCGAGGTTGGCGACGTAGGAGCTGCTGACGGTCCAGGGGGTGAGTTCGATGCCGAAGCCGCTGTGGTCGCCGTCCTGGGTGTGGACGAGCTTGCCGGCCAGGTGCACGGTGTCGCCGGACCGGAAGGCACCGGTGTAGGCGCCGAGGTACGAGCGCATGTGGGTGATACGGCGGGCGAAGGAGTCGGGCTCGTCGATGGTCGAGCTGAGGATGGTCCTAACCTTGATCCCGTAGACGGCAGGGGTGGTGAGGCCCTCGGTGTGGTCCGTGATCTCTGCGAGGAGGGAGATCTCGCCGATCTCCTTGGAGGACACGCGGGCGAAGGTCCGGTCGTGGTCGGAGCGGAGGGGCTCGCAGTTGACGTGCGCGCCAGTTCCCGCGGTGAGCCCTTGGAGCTTTCGGCGTTCCTGCTTGATGAGCGTGTCGAAGGAGCTGCCCTCCAGGTACTTGGCCCGGCGGATGTACAGTCTGGTCAGGTCCTCTCCGTCGTACGGCCGGATCAGGTCGGTCCGCTGGAAGAGCTCCTGGGCGGCCTGGTAGCCCTCCGGTCCGTAGCAGACGAGGTCGATGTCCGAGCGTTCGTTGAAGCAGCCGACGAGGAAGGAGCCGGTGACGCCGATCAGACCCCGGGCGTCGGTCGAGGTGATCCACTCGGTGATCGCCAGGAGGTCCTTGCCCGCCGGGTTGTCGGCGACCGTACCGGGCGCCTCGTGGATGGCGGCGAGGGCCTGGCGGCAGGGGTAGTGGACGGCCACGTCCTCGCGCGGGATGCCGGTGATGACGCAGCCGAGGGTGTCGGAGTAGACGTAGCACTCCGGTCGGCCAGCCAGGATGCCGAAGGACTTCGACACCACGCTGTTCTGCCGGTAGGTCCGGCCGAGGAGCCGGCGGTCGCCCTTCTCGTCGGGGTGGTACTTGACGTAACCGAGGTAGTGGCTGCCCGGGTGGCTGTCTCCGATGACCTTGAAGACGACTCCGTGGTGGTCCATCAGGTAGTCGCGGTCACGGACGGAGGGCAACGGACTACCGGTGTTCGGCGGTGAACCGTTCGAGGGTGGGGAAGGTGCCGGTGTCGATCGTGCCGGACGACTCATACTGATCGAGTCCCATCGTGAACAGGGCACGGCGGTACTGCCACTTGGTGTGCTTGTCGTGCCGGGCGGGGTCGGTGGGCCGCATGAGGGCGAGGAAGAAGAAGCACTTGACGAGGAGGAAGTCGCCCAGGTGCTCGCTCACCCGCTGCCCGATCAGGGAAGCGGTGGTCTCGTCGAGTGCGCCTGTGTAGGCGGCGCGCTGTTCCGGGGTGATGCGGTAGCCCTTGCCACCACCCTTGAAGGCCACGATGTCGAGCGCGGGGTAGACGTCGTAGCCGAGCGGGACCGGTCCGTGGTGCTGCCAGTCGATGACCCCGGCCGGGAGGATGTTGGGCAGGCCGTAGTCCAAGTGCCCGTGCGCCATCGGGAGCCGGCCCAGCCGGTCGAGGGCGTGCTCGACCGCCGCATGGACGCGCGGGGTGTCGAAGTCCGGGTTCTCCGTCAGGACTTCAGTTGCGAAAGCGGCCTTAGCGAACCACGGCATCGCGGGCAGGGGGTGCCTCGTCTGCGCCTGGAGGAGTTTCGACGCGACAGCGGCCGCCGTGCTGATCACCTGACAGCCGACCTGACCCTCTCGCCTGGCGTCGGCCAGTGCCTCTTCGTGCAGCGAGGCCTTGCCGATGGCCCGCTCGATGGCGAAGTACCTTCCGTCCTCGGAGCCGATGCCGACGATCTCCGGCACGGGGTAGCCGAGGTCGACGATCAGCTGCTGGAACTCGGCCTCCGCTCGGAGATCCGCGCCACCGGTCCGCTTGTAGAGCAGGCCATCGGCCGACTTCCAGACCGTGCCCTGGGCAGCCGTTCTGTGTTTGACGAATTCCCAGTCGTTCATCCGGTCGGCCTCTCGTGCTGCTCCCGCGCTGTCCGGTGAGCAACATAGCGCTGGCCGGGGATTTCTAGGGGGCGATTTCCTGTTCCCTCAAGAACTCGTTCCGAATGTTCTCGATCAGGCTCCGCATGCGGTCACCTGTGATGGCTGAATGTTCGAATGCTTGGAACTTGGTCACGTAATGTTCGATATCCCGGGGCTCGCTCGTGGTGATTTCGGCGTGCGGAATCTCCACAATGACCAGTCGGGTGTCGAAAAGGGCGAAGGAGCACGTCGGAAGGTGGGATTTCGGTGTTGCGAGCGGGGTCACTCCGAGCGCGATATTGGGAAGTCGTGAAATCGCCAGAAGCTTGTCCAGCTGTGCTGCCATCATGAGGGGCGGAACGAGGGCCCATCTCAATACGGGCTCGGTGATCAGAAATCGGAATCGCCGGGACTGGTCGAAGAGGACCTCCTGGCGGCGGATTCGGGCGCTGATCATCCTCTCCAGCGCGTCGGCGGTGAGCTGGGAGTGCTGTTGGACCGCCCGGACGTACTCAGGTGATTGCAGCAGGCCGGGAACACAGGAGTGCTGGAAGACGCGGAGTTCCTGTGTCTGCGCCTCTACCGCCCGGATCTCGTCCTGGTGTTTGTGGAGTCCGGCACGGCGGTAGATGCGCCATGCGGTGGTCTCTGTGGCGATCGCGCGTGCAGCCTCGGTCAGGTGGGACCTGACGCCCTCAGGGACGTCGAGGGCGGCCAGGATGCGCTCCACGTCGATGACGCTGGGGGCGAGCCGCCCGTTCTCGATCTTGCTCAGTTTGCTCGGAGACATGGCGGCGTGGCGGGCCACTGTCTTGGCCGGCTTTCCGCCGGCCAGTCGCAGGTCCCGCAACGCCTTCCCGAGGTCGGTTCCTCTCACCGGCTTCCGTACTGCTCCCACCATTCGGGGAAGGGCACTGCGTGGCTCAGGGCGATGTCGCGGTAGCCCAGCCACTTCCCGACGGTTGGTTCCTCGTCGGCGTCGAGGAACGCCCCGCCGTCGCCGTAGCGCATGGTGACGACGGTGGACTCGTCGAAAGCCCAGAAGTCGGGAACGCCGTCGAGCGGGTTCGGCTGTTCGGTGGTGTCGAGGATGAAGAACTCCTCCCCGGCGGTGGCGTTCTTGGTGTATCCCCAGCCGAGCTCGAACCGGAGGTAGGGGGTCAGCGGACGCGACAGGATGTGGACCCGGTACATGCGCTTTCCGCTGGCGGTGTTCGTCCTGACCTCCTCCACCCAGTCCTGGTTGTAGTCGGCCGGCTGCGGTTCGCCGCCGAGGAAGGCGCGAATGCTTGCCGCGTTCGATGATCCGCTGTAGTCGTCCAACGTCTCCAGTCGGAACGCCTCCCGCTGGAATGTCGAGAAGAGGCGCTCGAAGTCCTCACCCGAGATGGTCACTGGAAATCCTCCGAATCAGCGAAGCGGGAATGCGGACCGCGGCCTCTCCCGCGGGGAGCCGGATGGTCGTCAGTGCCTCCGTGTCGTCCACGACATAGCCCTGGATGATGAGGTCCCCCGTGCCGTCAACGGCGTACACCGTCGGGCACGTGCCCTTCTCGCACTCTCCAGCAAGGCGTGTCAGCTTCACGGCGGTGCCTTCCTCCTCGGCGGGGCCTGCGTTCGGTCCGATGCTGACGAAGCCGTGGCTCGCCGGTCAAGGCATAGCAGTTGAGGGAACAAGAAACCGCTTGGAGATCACTGGATCGGGTGGTCCTTCCTCGGCGGCCTCTTGCGGAGAGCAAGAGGCCGCCGGGAGGACTGCCGGACTTACGACGTTCCGGGGTGGCCGACTCGCGTCTGCCCCATGCGGCGTGACCGCCGTCATACCCGAGGGATGTCACGTCCGGTGCCGCTGCGCGGTCCTCGCTGCAGAAGCGAGAGAAGGGACCGTGAGGATGAAGACCGTCATCGTGTGCGTCTCGGTGTCGCACGGCAACACGCGTCGCGTCGCCGACAGCATGGCCCAGGTGCTGGGCGCCGAGGTCGTCTCCCCCGAGCAGGCCGACCTGGCGGAGCTGGCCGACGCCGACCTCGTGGGATTCGGCTCGGGGGTCTTCCACGGCAGGCTCCACCCGGGCCTGACCGACTTCGTCAAGACACTTCCCGCCGGGCGGGGCCGGGCGTTCGTGTTCGCCACCAGCGGGCTCCCCGAGATCCCTCCGGCGCCTTTCACTCGCCCCCTGGTCCGCATCCTCGAAGGCAAGGGCTTCCAGGTGGAGGAGAGCTTCTCGTGCCGGGCGTTCGACACGTGGGCGCCCTTCAAGCTCGTCGGCGGTATCAACAAGCAGCGGCCGAACGCGGGGGACCTGGCCGCCGCGCGGGCGTTCGCCGCGCGGCTGCGGGACGGGCGAGGGGATCCACGGCTGGAGTACTGAGCGGCGACGCCCCGCCCGGCGCCGTGCATGCACAGGAAGTCGGCTGGGCCGACTTCCTGTGCAAGGGGGGCGGCCGGTCGGTGCGGGGAAAAACCAGGGGAGCGGGCGGTGGAGCGGTGCTACGGTCGGGCGCCATGACTTGGCTTCCCGATGACTTCGTCCATCCCGTCCAGGTGCCGCTGCCGGGCGGGGCCCACCACCTGCGGCCGGTCCGGGAGGCGGACGCGCCGATGGACTACCCGGCCGTGATGGGCTCGCGCGAGCGGCTGTGGACCGTCTTCGGTCCGGCCTGGGGCTGGCCCGCGGCCACCATGACGTACGAGGCCAACCAGGCCGACCTGCTGCGGCACGAGAAGGAGATCGCCGCGCACGAGTCCTTCAACTACGCGCTGCTGGACGCGGCGGAGACGAAGCTGCTCGGCTGCGTCTACATCGACCCGCCCGCGAAGGCCGGCGCGGACGGTGAGATCTCCTGGTGGGTGGTGGACGAGCTGGTGGGCAGCGAGGTCGAGCGGGCCGTGGACGCGCTGGTGCCGCGGTGGATCGCCGCCGACTGGCCGTTCGAGCAGCCCCGTTTCCTCGGCCGGGAGATCTCCTGGTCGGACTGGCTCGCCCTGCCCGAGCACCCCGGCGCCTGAGCCGACCACGGCCCGCCACGGGCAGCGGTCGGTGCTCCAGCCGTGGATCGCGACCACGGACGGGACGGTCAGGCCCGGGACGCTCCGAGGAACCGCAGGACGGCCAGGACGCGGCGGTGGTCCGCGTCGACCACTGGCAGGTCGAGCTTGGGGAAGATGTTGTTGATGTGCTTCGCCACGGCGCTCTCGCTGACCACCAGCGCCTGCGCGATGCCGGCGTTGGAGCGCCCCTCGGCCATCAGGGCGAGCACCTCCCGTTCGCGGGGGGTCAGCCGCGCGAGCGGGTCGTTGTCGCGCCGCAGCAGCAGCTGGGCGACGACCTGCGGGTCCAGGGCCGTGCCCCCGTCCACCACCCGCCGGACCGCCGCCACGAAGTCGGCGACATCGGCGACCCGCTGCTTGAGCAGGTAGCCCACCCCGCTGGTGTTCGCGGACAGCAGGTCAGCCGCGTACCGCTCCTCCACGTACTGCGAGAGCAGCACCACCGCCGTCCCCGGCCAGCGCCGACGGATCTCCACCGCCGCCCGCACCCCCTCGTCGGTGAAGCCGGGCGGCATCCGGACGTCGATCAAGGCGAGGTCGGGCCGGTGCTCGGCCACTGCCGCCAACAGCCCCTCCGCGTCGCCGGCTTCCGCGGCGACCTGGAACCCGCCCATCTCCAGCACCTTGATCAGGCCGACCCGCAACAGCACCGAATCCTCGGCGATCACCGCGCGCACGGCAGCTCCGCGGTGACGGTGGTGGGTCCGCCGACGGGGCTGCTGACGTGGAAGGCCCCGTCGAGGGAGCCGACCCGCTTGGCCAGCCCGGTCAGCCCCGTGCCGGCGGCGGCGTCGGCCCCGCCCAGTCCGTCGTCGGTGACGCGCACGCGCAGCACCTCGCCGACCTGGCGGACCGTCACCTCGGCACGCATCGCGTTGGCGTGCTTCGTCGCATTGGTCAGTGCCTCCGAGACCACGAAGTACGCGACCGACTCCACGCTGGGTGCCACCCTCTCCTCCAGACTGACCTGCAGCCGCACCGGCAGCGGCGTGCGGGCGGCCAGCCCGGACAACGCCGCGTCCAGGCCGCGGTCTTCGAGCACGGCCGGGTGCAGCCCCCGCACCAGGTCGTTGAGTTCGGTGATCGCCTCCTTCGCCTCCAGGTGCGCGCTCGCGATCAGCTCGCGGGCGTCACTCGGCAGGTCCGGGCGGGTGGCCATGGCCAGGCCCAGGTTGACCGCGAGCGACACCAGCCGCTGCTGGGTGCCGTCGTGCAGGTCCCGCTCGATCCGGCGGCGCTCCGCGTCGACGGCCTCGATCAGGTCGGTCCGGCTCACGGCCAGCTGGTCGACCCGCTCCTGGAGCTGCTGCGCCCGGCTGGGCCCGAGCAGGCCCAGCGCCAGCCGCGCCTCGGCCCGGGCCACCGCCCGCGCGGTCCAGGGCAGGGCGCACAGGAGGAGGATTCCCGCCGCTGTGTAGACCGGCAGCTGGGTCAGGTAGCCGAACCGGTCCGGGCGGATTCCGGTCGGCAGCGTCCACGCCCAGGCGTAGGCGGTGACGCCCGCCAGGCTCGCCGCTGCCGCCGCGAGCACCAGCAGCTCCAGCAGCGCGAGCAGCGGGCCCAGCAGGAGGTGGTAGCCGATCCGGCGCCAGGGCCGCGTCGCCGCGAGCCACCGGGCGGTCGAGGCCCAGGTCCGTCGCTCCGGCGCGGTGCGGGTGAGCCGGGGGACGTCCACACCGATGAGCACCCGGTAGCGGGCCCGCTGGACGGCCGTCAGCACCGGGGTGCCGAGCAGGACCAGGGCGGCCGACACGGAGACCGTGAGGAGCCAGTTCCCCGTCCTGGCGGTGGTCGTCGCCGCCCAGGCCCACACGGGTACCAGCGCCAGGTGCGGCAGCACACCGGCGGCAAGGAGGCCGGTGTCCCGCTGCGCCCGGAGGACCGTGCGTCGCAGTCCGGCTGGAATCGTCATGGCACGACGCTAGGGCACCGCAGGAGGGCGGCGCCATGAAAGCCGTACCCGGTCTCATGGTGAACCTAGTACCAGGTGTCGATCTCGATCGTGGCCCGTGGGCGGACGGCCCGCATGCCCCGGTCGGAGCCGGGCGGCCGGTGGCGTGGATCGGCGCGCTGCCCCGGCCCGTTGCCGGGGCACGGCGTGGGCCCGCGCCGTTTCAGCCGGAAGCCCCGAAGCCGGCGGCGAGCAGGTCGAGCCTGGCGAGCAGGGCGTCGGCGAGCGGGTGGGACGCGTCGGCGGACAGCCAGCGGCTCAGGGCCGTGACGTACGCGTCGAACACCAGGTCGGCGACGGCGACAGGCTCCAACTCCGCGCGGATCTCGCCCCGTTCGTGCCCCCGTGCGGCGGCGGCGACGAACGCCTGAGGCGTCGCGGCGCCGAGGGCGAAGGCGGCGTGCAGGACCCCGCTGTCGTGCAGCTCCTTCGCGAGCGCGTACTCCCGCTCGTTGAGGTCGGCGAGGGTGCGCAGGGCGTCGGCGAGCGCCCCGGTGGTGGAGGTGCCCGCCTCGCCCCGCTGCTCCAGCGCCTCGTGCCGCTGCCGGACCCACGCCGTGACGAAGTCCTCCTTGCGGCGGAAGTGGTTGAAGGCCGTCTGGCGTCCCACGTCCGCGCGTTCGGCGATGTGGTCGTAGGTGGTCGCCGCGTACCCCTGGGCGGCGAACAGCTCCAGGGCCGCCGTCAGCAGCCGTTCCCGGGTCGCGGTGCGGCGCTGGTCGCGTCGGTTGGTCGGAGAGGTCACCGCAAAAGTGTACTTGAATCCATTGGTGGACTGGAGTACATGTTGAGACTCCAGTCCACCTAGCGAGGAGGCCCAGCCATGGCCGTCCCGTACACCCTCGGCCTGCACGAGATCGCCCCGGACACCCACGCCTACCTGCAGCCGAACGGCTCCTGGGGGCTCAGCAACGCCGGTCTGATCGTCTCCGGCGGCGAGGCGCTGCTCGTCGACACCCTGTTCACCGTCCCGCAGACCCGGGACCTGCTGACCGCGATCACGACGACCCTGCCGCACGTCACCGTCGGCACCCTGGTCAACAGCCACAGCGACGGCGACCACTGGTGGGGCAACCAGCTGCTCCCGCACGCCACCGTCATCGCCTCCGCGGCCGCCGCGGCCGACATGGGCCGCGACCACCTGCACGAACTGCTGGCGAAGCCGGACGACGGGATCGGCGTGCCGCTGCCCCGCGTCGTCCAGGACCTGCGGCGGGCCTTCGACTTCACCGGCATCGCGCCCACCCTGCCGAACCGGACCTTCAGCGGCAAGCTGGAGGTCGCCGTCGGACGGCGCACCGTCCGGCTGATCGAGGTCGGCCCCGCCCACACCCACGGCGACGTCCTGGTCCACGTGCCCGACGCCGGCGTGCTGTTCGCCGGGGACATCCTGTTCGTCGGCGGCCACCCGGTGATCCACAGCGGCCCGGTGGGGCGCTGGATCGCCGCCTGCGACCTGATCCTCGGCCTGGACGGCGTCGAGACGATCGTTCCCGGCCACGGCCCGGTGGTCGGCAAGGCCGAGGTCCGCACCTTCCGCACGTACCTGGAGCGGGTCCGCGACCACGCCGGGCGCGCCCACCGGGCGGGCACGCCCGTCCTGCGCGCCGCGCGGGAGATGGACCTGGACGGCTTCGAGGACTGGGACGACCGCGAGCGGCTGCTGCTCAACGTCGGCGCGGTGTACCGCGAGCTGAACGGCGACGGAACCCCGGGGGAGGAGGAACTGCTGGCCGGGCTCGACGAGTTCGCCCCGGCGTCCCGGCTGGAGCCGCGCCCGGGGGCCGAGGTCGCCGCCGAGGTCACCGCGCTGGCCGCGGGCCTGCCGGGCGTGGTGCGGCGGCTGTTCCCGGCCGAGGGCTCCGGGCCGCTGGAGGGCTTCCCGGTGCCCAACGTGCTGGCCACCATCGGGCACCACCCCGACCTGCTGACCAGCCTGGCGCCGCTGCTCGCCCTGCTCAACCAGGGCGCGATCGCGCCCCGCGAGCGGGAGTTGGCGATCCTGCGCACCGCGCACCGGACCGGCTCCGGGTACGAGTGGCGGCACCACGTCCGGCTGGCCGGGCTCGCCGGGCTGGCCGGGGCCGAGATCGCCCGGGTCCAGGACGGCCCGGACCACCCCGACTGGAGCGAGGAGGACCGCACCCTGCTGCGGGCCGTCGACGAACTGCACGACGGGCACGTGCTCACCGATGCCACCTGGCAGGCGCTGGCCGACCGCCGCTCCGCGCCGCAGCTGCTGGAACTCCTGGCCCTGGTCGGGATCTACGGGATGGTGGCGGGCATCCTCAACACCTGCCGGGTCCCGCTCGACGACTGGCTCGCCGGGGCGAGCGAGGCGGGCGGGACGGGCGGGGCAAGCGGGGCGGGCCGGGTGAACGGCGCGCGTGGCGCGCGTGGCGCGAGCGGGGCGCGCGTCGCGCATGGGGCGCGTGGTGTGAGCGGCGCGAACGGGGTGAGCCGGTAGCGGACGCGCCGGGGGGCGGCCGCGCGGGACGTCGGCCCGGCCGACCTCCCGCGCACGTCGGCCCGGCGCGGGACGGTCCGGCGCGGGACGGCCCGGCCCCGGTGCGGCCCGGCCCGCCCCCGTCAGGCGACGAAGTGGTCGAACTCCCCGGCCTTGGCGCCGCGGACCCAGGCGTTGAACTTGACGCGGGTGGTGGTGACGACGGTGGCCGGGTCGTTGGACTGCCGGATGTAGACCTTGTCGCCCTCGGAGGCGATCTCGATCCACTCGTCCTTGCCGCTGCTGGTGCTGGACCTCTGCCAGTCGAGGTGGTCCACGGGCGCCCTCCTGATCGTGTGCGGTGGCCGGAACGAGGGTACTGCTCCGGCGAAGAGGACAGCGGCATCGTTTCGGTCATGTCAATTCGTGCGAGACGTTGTGCTATTCCATTGGGGTGTCAGTCGTTCCTACACTGAAGCCCCGCCGCACGGGGGCTGCGGGAGGCAGGTTTGCCGACGGGCCCGGGGGAGGCGCGTGTGACTGACCGGGGCTGGGACGAGGACGACGCCCGGCCGTACTTCTTCCTCTCCTACGCGCACACCCCCAAGGCCGGTGCGCGTGGCGCGGGCGATCCGAACCACTGGGTCCGGCAGCTGTACCGGGACCTCTGCGAGGCGGTGCTGCAGATCACCACCGTCCCGGACGGGGTCGCGGTCGGCTTCATGGACGAGTCCATGCACCAGGGCGAGTTGTGGGCCGAGCGGCTGTCCGACGAGCTGGCGACCTGCCGGGTGTTCGTACCGCTCTACTCGCCGCGGTACTTCAACAGCGTTCCGTGCGGCCAGGAGTGGCACGCCTTCACCCGTCGGCCGGTCTACCCGGCGAACCTCGACTCCGAGCGCACCAGCGGCATCGTCCCGGTGCTCTGGGCGCCGATGAGCCGCTACCGGCTGCCGAACGTGGCCAGTGAACTCCAGTTCAACCACGCGAGTTTCGGGCCCGAGTACGCCACCGAGGGCCTGTACGCGCTGATGAAGCTCAGCTACTTCCGGGCCTCCTACGAGCTGGCCGTGCACCGGCTGGCGGCCCGGATCGTGCAGGTCGCGGAGGAGACGGTGATCCCGGTCGGGCGGCGGCTGGAGTTCAACGGCCTCCCGAGCGCGTTCAACGTCACCGCCCCGACCAAGCAGCTGCGGATCTCCGTCCTCGCCTACCACCAGAACGAGCTGCCCGCCGACCGCAACCCCGACTACTACGGCGAGCGGCGCACCGACTGGCACCCGTACCGGCCGGTCGGGTCGCCGATCGCGCAGCACGCGGTGCGGCTGGCCCGACAGTTGGGGTTCCAGCCGACCGTGCACGAGTTCGACGACGAGGTCGAGTCGATCATCGGCGGCAACGCCGAGGCGCCCGGCCTGCTGCTGCTCGACCGCTGGGCGCTGCGCGACCCGCGCCGGCGCGAGCTGGTCCGGCGCTTCGACCGCTCGGACGCCGCCTGGGTGAGCATCCTGGAGCCGTTCAACGGCGACGACCCGGAGTGCGCCGAACGCGCCGACGAGCTGGGCGACCTGAGCGACGAGACGCTGCGGATCACCCGGCGGGCGAGCCGGCCCAGCTTCCTCGGCGCGACCGGCCCGACCGGGCTGCACACCCTGGAGGACTTCGACGACGCGCTGCCCCGGGCGGCGATGAAGGCCAAGTACGCCTTCGAGGGCCGCACCAGGGCCGAACCGGAGGAACCGCCGGCGCCCCGGCCGAGCCTGCGGGAGGCGTTCCGGCGCGGCGGGGGCGGGTACGGACCGGACGGGGCCCCGGAGGGTCCCTTCGAGGACGAGCCGCCGGAACCCGACGGCAACGGCCGCACCACCCGCAGGAGTCGGAACAACGGCGACGACCCGTACCGCGAGCCGAACCCGCACCGCGAGCAGGACCCGTACCGCGCGCACGACCCGCACCGCGACGACGGCGATGAACCCGATGACGGGATGGCGCCCCTGGGAGGACGAGGACCGCGATGACTGACAACCGCACCAGGAACCTCCGCATCGGCGGGCTCACCCCCGCCGACCTGGCCGCCCAGCGGGAGGCCGAGCGGCAGGCGGCGGAACAGGACCGCAACGGCCGGATCATCACCTTCTACTCGTACAAGGGCGGCACCGGCCGGACCATGGCGCTGGCCAACACCGCCTGGATCCTGGCCGCCAACGGCTTCCGGGTGCTCACCGTGGACTGGGACCTGGAGGCGCCCGGCCTCGCCAAGTTCTTCCACCCGTTCCTCGACCCGGCGTCGCTGGCCGGCACCACCGGCATGATGGACCTGATCGCCGAGTACCGCGAGGAGGCGCTGCGCCCGGTCGAGCACGCCGAGGGCTGGCACCTGGACTTCGCCCGGGTGCACCCGCACGCGCTCTCGCTCACCTGGCCGTACTTCCCGCCCGGCGGCAGCCTGGACTTCCTCTCCGCGGGCCAGTTCAACCGCGACTACTCCGAGGCCGTCACCCACCTCGACTGGGACATCTTCTACGACCGCTTCGACGGCGGGCAGTTCTTCGACGCCCTCAAGGCCGACATGGCCAAGCGGTACGACTACGTGCTGATCGACTCCCGCACCGGCCTGTCCGACATCGCCGAGATCTGCACCGTCCAGATGCCCGACGACCTGGTGGTCTGCTTCACCCTCAGCGACCAGTCCATCGACGGCGCCTCCCGGATCGCCCAGCACATCCACGACCGCTACCGCGAGCGCGGCATCCGCATCCTGCCCGTCCCGATGCGCATCGACGAGGGCGAGAAGGAGAAGGCGGACGCCGGCCGCGCCCTCGCCCGGGTCCGCTTCGACGGGCTGCCGGCCGGCCTGAACGGCGAGGAACTCGCCCAGTACTGGGGCTCGGTGGAGATCCCGTACCGGCCGTTCTACGCCTACGAGGAGATCCTCGCCACCTTCGGCGACCAGACCGGCACGCCCACCTCGATGCTGGCCGCCTGCGAGCGGCTCACCTCGATGATCACCGAGGGGCGGGCGGCCGGCCTGCCCCCGGTGGACGAGGAGGTGCGGCTGCGCTACGTGGACGCGTTCACCCGCCGCCGCCCGTCCGTGCCCGCCGACCTCTACCTCTCCTACGTCCCCGAGGACCGGATGTGGGCGGACTGGATCGAGTCCGTCCTGACCAGGGCCGGCTTCCGGGTGCTGCCGCGCGACCTCAGCGCCGGCACCGACCCGCGCGAGGAGACCGAGCGCGGCATCGACTCCGCGTACCGGACGGTCGCCGTGCTCTCGCCCGCCTACCAGCGCTCCCCGCAGGCGCGGGCGCTGTGGGAGTCGGTGGTCAGCTCCGACCCCTCCGGCACCCGCCGCCAGCTGCTGCCGGTCCGGGTCGGCGACGTGCGGCTCACCGCGCCGTTCAGCAACCGCAACCCGGTCGACCTGGTCGGCCGCGACGAGGCCCAGTCGATCCAGAGCCTGCTGCGCGCGCTCGGCCGCGGCGACACCCCGCTCGACGACGCGCCCAGCGGCGGCCCGCGCTTCCCCGGCAGCAAGCCCTCGGTGTGGGACGTCCCGCCGCGCAACCCCTCCTTCACCGGCCGCGCCGCCGTCCTGGAGCAGCTGCGCAACCAGCTGCGCGGCGGCATGGCGGCCGTGCTGCCCACCCCGCAGACCCTGTACGGGCTCGGCGGCGTCGGCAAGACCCAGGTGGCGCTGGAGTACGCCCACCGCTTCATGTCCGACTACGACCTGGTCTGGTGGATCGACGCCGAGCAGACCGAGCTGGTCGCCCCGGCGCTCGCCGAACTCGCCCGCCGGCTCGGCCTGCGGGTCGGCGACTCGGTGACCGAGGCCGCCGAGGCGGCCCGGGAGGCGCTGCGGCGCGGCGTGCCCACCTCGCGCTGGCTGCTGATCTTCGACAACGCCGACGAGCCCGCCGAGATCCGCCGGTTCTTCCCCGGCGGCTCCGGCCACATCCTGGTCACCTCCCGCAACCAGGCCTGGACCGGGCACGCCGAGGCGCTGGAGGTCGACGTCTTCACCCGTGGGGAGAGCGTCGAGCACCTGTGCCGGCGCGCCCGCAGCCTCTCCCGTCCGGACGCCGACCGGGTCGCCGAGGCCGTCGGCGACCTTCCGCTCGCCGTCGAGGTGGCCGCCGCCTGGCTGGACACCACCGGCACCCCGGTGGAGACCTACGTCTCCCAGCTGCACGCCGAGGCCGCCCGCGCGCTGGCGGTCGGCCGCCCGGCCGACTACCCGACCCCGGTCGCCGCGACCTGGAACGTGTCGATCGGCCGACTGCGCCAGCAGTCCCCGGCGGCCGTCCGGCTGCTCCAGCTGTGCGCGTTCTTCGCGCCCGAGCCGATCTCGATGAACCTCTTCTACAGCGACCAGATGATCCGGGCGCTGGTGCGGTTCGACGCCGACCTCAGCGACAAGTTCATGCTGGGCAAGGTGATCCAGGCGATCGGCCGGTACGCGCTGGCCAAGGTCGACGCCGGCAGCAACAGCTTCCAGGTGCACCGCCTCGTCCAGGCGGTGATCCGGGCCGGGATGACCGACGACGAGCAGGAGGTCGCCGTCCACGAGGTGCACCGCATCCTCACCGGCGCCCGGCCCGTCCTCGGCGACACCGACGACCCGGCCAACTGGCCCGCCTTCGACGAGATCTGGCCGCACCTGTCGCCCTCCAAGGCGCACAACTGCGACGAGGCGGACACCCGCCAGCTGCTCATCGACCGGGTCCGCTACCTGTGGAAGCGCGGCGAGCTCGACCGCGCCCGCGACCTCGGCCACGCCCTGGACGTGGAGTGGACCGGCAAGCTCGGCGAGGACGACCGGCAGACCCTGCTGCTGCGCTTCCAGCTCGCCAACGTGCTGCGCTCCCAGGGCAATTACGGGGAGGCGCTGGCGCTGGACGAGGACACCCTGGAGCGCCAGCGGGCCCTGCTCGGCGAGCACCACCCGTACACCCTGATGACGGCCGGCTCGCTCGGCGCCGACCGCCGGGCGCTCGGCCGGTTCCAGGCCGCGCTCGACCTCGACCGCGAAATCCTCGACCAGTTCCGCGAGTTGTTCGGCGACGACAATCCGCGCACGCTCTCCATGGCGAACAACCTGGCGATCGACTACCGGCTGGTCGGCGACAGCGAGGCGGCCCGCGAACTCGACCAGGAGACGCTCGACCGGCGCACCGCCGTGCTCGGCCCCAAGCACCCCTACACCCTGTCCACCAAGTCCAACCTGGCCCGGGACCTGCGCGAACTCGGCGACTACCGGGGCTCGGTGGACCTGCTCCAGGAGGTCACCTCCGACCTCGGCGACGTGCTCGACCCGGACCTGCCGGAGAACCTGCGCAACGCCAAGTCGCTGGCCGTCTCGCTGCGCCGGATCGGCCAGCTCGCCGAGGCCCGCCGGATCACCAAGGAGACCTACGAGCGCTACCTGGAGCGCTACGGCGCCGACGCCCCCGACGCGCTCGCCTGCGCGCTCAACCTGGCCGCCGACCACAGCGCCTCCGGCGACAAGGAGGCCGCCCGGGACCTCTGCTCCACCGTCTTCGAGGGCCACCGGCGGCTGTTCGGCGACGAGCACCCGTTCACCCTGGCCTGCGCCAACAACCTCGGCATCTACCTGCGGGGCAGCGGCGACGTCCAGGGCGCCATCGAGCGCGGCCGGCTCACCGTCGAGGGGCTGACCCGCTCGGTCGGGCCGGAGCACCCATACACCCTCAACGCGATGATCAACCTGGCCAACGCCTACGGCGACGACGGGCAGACCGACCGGGCCGAGCGGCTCGGCCGGGCCGCGTACCAGGGGCTGTGCGACCGCTACAGCGCCCAGCACCCGGACGCGGTGGCCTGCGAGGCCAACCTGGCGATAACCCTCCGGGCGGGCGGGCGGCACACCCAGGCGGCCGAGCTGCGGGCGCGGGCGATCTCCGAGCTGATCCGGCAGTTCGGCGAGGAGCACCCCAACACGGTCTCCGCGCGGGGCTGGAAGCGGATCAACCGCGACCTGGAGCCGCAGCCGGTCTGATCGGTCGACGGAAGGGGGCGGGGTACGCTCCACATCCATGAGCACGCAGACCCCGCCCCCGGTCCTGGTCACCCGGCGCCTCGCCCCCGGCGTCCTGGAACGGCTCACCGCGCACCACGCCGTCACCTGCCACGACTCCGACCTGGCGATGGACCGGGCCGAGCTGCTGGCGGCCGTCCGCGGCCGGCGGGCCGTGATCACCACCCTGGACGACCGGGTGGACGCCGAGTTCCTCGACGCGGCCGGACCGCAGCTGGCCGTCGTCGCCAACCACGCCGTCGGGTACCACAACGTGGACGTGGCGGCCTGCGCCGAACGCGGCGTGCCGGTCACCAACACCCCCGGCGTGCTCACCACCGCCACCGCCGACATGGCCTGGGCGCTGCTGCTGGCCGCCACCCGCCGGCTCGGCGAGGGCGAGCGGCTGCTGCGCTCCGGCACGCCCTGGACCTGGGCGCCGAACTTCCTGCTCGGCCTGGAGCTGGCCGGCACCCCGCTGGGCGTGCTCGGCATGGGCCGGATCGGCCGGGCGGTGGCCCGCCGGGCCCGTGCCTTCGACATGCCGGTCAGCTACCACAACCGCGCCGAACTGCCGTCCGAGCAGGCCGAGGGCGCCGACTGGAAGCCGCTGGAGGAGCTGCTCGCCAGCTCCACCGTGCTGGTCGTCACCTGCCCGCTCACCGCCGAGACCCGGCACCTGCTGGACGCCCGCCGGCTCGCGCTGCTGCCGCGCGGCGCGGTGGTGGTCAGCATGACCGCCGGCGTGGTGGACGAGGAGGCGCTGGCCGCCGCGCTGGAGTCCGGCGCGCTGTTCGCCGCCGCCGTGGACAACTTCGAGCACGAGCCGGCCGTCCCGTCCGCGCTGCTCGCCCAGGAGCGCGCGGTGCTCGCCCCGCACCTGGGCAGCGCCACCGTCCGCACCCGGCAGGCGATGGGCGGCCTGGCGGTGGACAACGTGCTGGCGGTGCTGGGCGGTTCGGCGCCCCTGACGCCGGTGCGGGCCTGACCCCGGCCGTCCCCGGCCTCCGGCGCCGCCCCGGGTGCAGGCCTGGACCCTGCCCCGGCGCCGCCCGGTGCCGGACCGGTGCCGGACCGTTTCAGCGCGCCGGGCGCCGGTACGGGCTCGACCCCGGGCCGCCCCAGCCGGCCGCCCAGGCCAGTGCGGTGGTCATCACCCGGAACGCCCCGAAGTGCGCGGCGCCGGGCTCCAGGAACAGCTCGGCGTCCGGGATGTGGTCGGCCAGCCAGCGCGAGTGGTCGACCGGCGAGAACTGGTCGTCCGCGCCGTGCCAGAGCCAGGTCGGCACCCGGATCGAGCCGACGTCGAACCCCCAGTCGGCGGTGAAGGCCAGCACGTCGTCGATCCAGCCGTCCGCGCCGTGCCGGAACGCCTCCCGGTAGTTGCTCTGGAGCATCCGCCGCAGCCCGCTGTCGGCCACCACCTCCCGGTCGGCGGCGGAGAGTTCGGTGCGCAGCCCGTTCAGCAGCCGGACCGGGTCGTCCTTGATCTGCCGGGAGCGGAACTCCATCGCGTCGGCGATCCGGCCGTGCCCGCGCTCGGCCTCCTGGTAGGCGCGGACGTTGGACGGGGTCATCCCCGCGTACCAGTCCAGGCCGGCCGCGTCGCGCGGCGCGAGGCCGACCAGCACCGCCGCCCGGCTGACCCGCTCCGGCAGCAGCGCCGCGCAGGCCAGCGCGTGCGGGCCGCCGCCGGAGCGGCCGAGCACGGCGAAGCTCTCCAGCCCGAACTCGTCCGCGATGGTCCGCACGTCCGCGGCGGCCGCGCTCACCCGGCGCCCGAACAGCCGGGTGGAGTCGCCGTAGCCGGGCCGGTCGTACGAGATCAGCCGGACGCCCAGCCGGTACAGCACGGTGCTGCGCGGGTGCGGGCCGACCCGGCTGCCGGGCATGCCGTGCAGCAGGAACACCGGACGGCCGCGCGGGTCGCCGAGGGACTCGACGGCGAGCGCGCGGTGGTCCGCCGTTTTGACCATCCGTAACGACACCTGCGGCCTCCTCAGTGCTCCGGGTCGGTTGCGTGCTCCCGGTCGGTGGTGGTGCGCACCTCCCGGCGGGCCTGCCAGGTGGTGTGCTCGCGGGAGATCGCGTCCTCGGCGTCCCGGGCCAGCCGGGCCCAGACCTCCTCGGCCTCCACCGACTCCAGGTCCAGTTCGGCGAGCTGGCGCTGGATCTGCGCCAGCTCCTCGGCGGCCAGGGCGTACGCGGCGGCCAGCGGCCGGTACTGGCGCAGCTGCGCCCAGGCGGCGACCGAGGCGGCCACCGCCGAGACGGTGCCCAGCGCGTCGTAGCCGAACGCGCCGAGCGCCCGCAGCAGGGCGAGCACCAGGCCGAGCGCGGGCAGCAGCACGCCGAGCACCCCGGCCCAGTACCCCGCGCGGGCGCAGTAGCGGGCCTTGGCGCGGTACCAGTCGTGCTGCAGCTGGATCCGCTCGCCCAGGTACACCTCGCGGCGCACCGCCAGCGGCTGCCCGCGCAGGTCGCGCATGGCCGGGGTGATCCCCACCCCGCCCTCCGGGACGGCCACCGGGCTGTCCCGGAACGCGCCGAGCACCCGGGCGAGCTGGAAGCGGTACAGGCCCTCGGCGTCCGGCAGGGCGCGCGGCGGCGGCTGGTAGGCGTCGGCCCGGACGGCGTACTTCCAGACCAGCGTCTTCACCGACTCGGCGGCCGCCCGGCCCTCGTACCAGAGGCCCTGCGGGTTCTGCCGGCTGACCACCACCGCCAGCGCGATCGCGCCGAGGTAGGCCACGGCCGCCGGCCAGGCCCAGGGCTCGCCGTCGGCCGAGCCGGTCGCCGCGGCGACCACCAGCAGGACCAGCTCCCAGGCGCAGAGCAGCACCGAGCGGCGCTGCCCGCGCAGCGAGGCCGCGTCGGCGGCCCAGAAGAACTCCGGCAGCAGGTCCCGCTCCCGCACCCACCCGGTCCGTCCCGCAACAGACGCCATGTTCGGCCCCCACCAGTCGCTCCGGTCGCACCGCTCTCCTGCCCCGGGCGGCTCGCCGGTACGCCTGGTGACGCCCGGGGCGGCCGGATGTGGCCGGGAAGACCCGGTGGTTGTCCGGTACTCCCCGTGTTCGGCCCGGTACCCAGCGTGCGGGGAGGTGGCGGGGGCGCGCGACGGTCGGCGGGCGTGCGCGGGCGACCGGCCGGTGCGGACCGGGCCGGCGCGGGCGGGGGCCGGTCGGTGCAGGAGGCCGGTCGGTGGAGCGGGTCAGTAGGTGTAGAAGACCCGCTCGGCGTTCTCGGCCATCTGCTTCGCGTTCCACTCGGTGCCGCCCGGGACGTTGCCGGAGCGGAACAGCGGCGGCGCGGGGCACTCCCCGGCGGCCGCCCGGTCGGCCAGTCGGCCGACCGCCGAGGCGACCACGGCCTGCATCAGCGCGCTGGTGACGATGGTGGAGACCGGGCCGAAGGTGGTCTCGGCGCCGGGGTGGGTCAGCTCGCCGTCGCCGACCGCGATCTTGCTGTCCAGCACCACGTCGCAGTGGTCCTTCAGGTAGGTGCCGGTCGGGTGCGCCGAGGGCACCTCCGCCGGGTACGCCAGCGAGGTCACGCCGACCACCTTGAGGCCGCGGTCCCGGGCGTACCGGGCCAGCTCGACCGGCATGACCTGGCGGCCGGAGAGCGAGATCACGAACAGCAGGTCCCCGGTGGTCGCCGGGGTCAGGTCCAGGGTGGCGGTGGCCAGGCCGGAGACCCGCTCCAGCGCGCTGGACAGCGGTGCCGGCATCACCGTCACCCCGGTGATCCCGGGGACGTTCAGCAGGTTCATCGGGACCAGCCCGCCGGCCCGGTAGACCACGTCCTGGGCCGCCAGCGCGGAGTGCCCGGCGCCGAAGGTGAAGACCCGGCGGCCCCCGGTCATCGCCTCCGCCAGCAGCGCGGCGGCGGCCTCGATGGTGTCGGCCTCCTCCTCGCGGACCCGCTGGAGGTGGGCGATCGCGGCGTCGAAGTACCGGCCGACCAGGTCGTTCATCTGCTGCCTTCGCTCTCTGCCGGGTGGGGGATCCGGCCGGGTGGGGTGGTCCGGGTGGTCCAGACCGCCGGGGGAGAAAGCTCCGGCGAGCACGGTCGCGCCCCGGCGGCATCGTTGTCAACAGGAACAAAACGGGCCTCCGGAGCCCCGGGGCGGGCCCGGTTGTCGGTCCGGTACGTCAGAATTGGCGGTGAGGACACCGAAGAACGGAGCCAGCGGCGATGTCTGGGCTGATCGACACCACTGAGATGTACCTTCGCACCATCCTGGAGCTGGAGGAGGAAGGCATCGTCCCGATGCGCGCCCGGATCGCGGAGCGCCTGGAACAGAGCGGCCCCACGGTCAGCCAGACGGTCGGCCGGATGGAGCGCGACGGGCTGCTCCAGGTCGCCGGGGACCGCCACCTCGAGCTGACCGAGGAGGGCCGCCGGCTCGCGGTGCGCGTCATGCGCAAGCACCGCATCGCCGAGTGCCTGCTCGTCGACGTGATCGGCCTGGAGTGGGAGCAGGTGCACGAGGAGGCCTGCCGCTGGGAGCACGTGATGAGCGAGACGGTCGAGCGCAAGGTGCTCGCCATGCTCGGCCACCCCACCCAGTCCCCGTACGGCAACCCGATCCCGGGCCTGGACGAGCTGGGTGACACCAAGGCCGAGGGCGAGGGCTTCGACGCCGGGCTCGTCCCGCTGGACACCGTCCGGCCGGGCGACGCCGGGGCCGACGTGGTGGTCCGCCGGATCGGCGAGCCGATCCAGACCGACAGCGCGCTGATGAGCACCCTGCGCCGGGCCGGCGTCCGGCCGGGCTCCACGGTCAAGGTCAGCGTCGGCGTCGGCGGCGTGCTGGTCGGCACCGGCGACAACGCTGCGGAGCTGGGCAAGGACATCGCCCAGCACGTCTTCGTCGCCCAGGCCTGAGGCCTGCCCGCCGGGCACGACACCCCGCCGGCCATGACGATGAGGGCCCGCTGCTCTCTCCCAGCCTCCGGCCGGGAGGTACCCCACGTGCAGCGGGCCCCTCGCCCTCCCCGTCCCTCCCGTTCCCCTCCGCCCCTCCCTGCTCCCTCCCGCTTCCCCTCCGTCGCCGCCGCCCGGCTTCCCCGTCCGAGCGCCCCTGCCGGCGTCCCCATACATCGCCATTCCTCCCCTCGGCCGATCATGGCAATCCTTGAGCGCTGTCACTCGTACGAGGGGCTTCTACGGGTGACCAGCGGGTACACGGAAGCCTTATCCGGACATGCGTATGACGGGCCCCGTCCCCGGTGGGAGACAAGGCCCGTCACTCGCGCGCGTTGTGTCGCGCGGTGCGCGCCCTCACCCGATCGGCGGAGGGCGGCGGATCCAGGGGGCGGGCCTCAGCCCACCGGCGCCGGCTGGGCGGCGGCCCGGGCGGCGCGGACCGAGGGCGCCTCGCGCCCGCAGGCGTAGGCGAGCGGGCCGATCAGTTCGGCGGCGTCCGGCAGCCAGCGGTTGAGCGCGGAGGGGGAGCGGGCCCACTGGGCGTACCCCAGCGAGCCGATCCGGGACGGCGGGGCGACCGTCCAGTCCCCCTCGCCGCGGGCGACCAGGTCCAGCCGGCCGGGTGGCCGACCGAGCCGGCGGAGCATCTCCGGGAGCCGGGCCGCGACCCCGGGCAGCACCAGGAAGTGCAGCCGCCGCCCGATCCGCCCGGGCGCGGCGGGCTGGACCACCACCGGGCCGAGCTGGAGGTCCATCCGCTCCATCCGGGCGAGCGCCAGGCAGCCGGCCGTCTCCGGCACGTCCAGCACGTCGAACGAGCGCCCGGTGGGCAGCAGGACCGAGGCCTGCGGCTGCTCGGTCCACCAGGCCCGCACCGCGCCGGGGCCGGCGCTCGCCTGCCGCGCCCAGTCCGGGTCCAGCGGGTGGGCGCCCGGCAGGGTGCAGCGGCGGTCCCCGCAGGAGCAGCGGACGCCGCCGTCGCCGTCGTCGATCAGCCAGGCGCCCGGGGCCACCTCCCAGTGGCAGGTCTCGGCGTAGCCGACGGCTTCGAGGAGTAGCGGGCGCGGGGCAGCCGTCTCGTTCCGGCCCGGGTCGTCGGCGATGTCTTCCACGGGGTGCTCAACTACCGTGTGTGAGGCTGGTTACGGCCCGATGGCGCCCGGTTGGGTGCATCCCGGCAATGTCACCCGTTCCGGTTAGTCGACCGATTTGGCGCGGCCGAGGGCAGGCGCAGCGGGGGCGCACGGGAGCATTTCCCAGGGCGCAAGGGGGGTGCGGTTCGTCACCGTGGGTATCCCGCTGGCGTTGCTGATCGCTAACCTGGTGTCAGATTCCTTGGACGGTCGGACAGTCGGCAACAGATCAGCAGAATCGTCGCCCGCCGGCCGGGACCGGAGGGTGTGGGGAGGCGAAGCCCAATGGCCGCGAGACCACTCGTCGCACGACAGCCCAACGAGCGTCTGCAGCAACTGATCCAGGAGGCCAGCTGCTCCAACGCCGGCCTGGCCCGGAGGGTCAACCTCTGCGGCGCCGAGCACGGGCTGGACCTTCGGTACGACAAGACCTCCGTCGCCCGCTGGCTGCGCGGGCAGCAGCCGCGCGGGCAGGCGCCGGCCGTGATCGCCGAGGCGCTCGGCCGCAAGCTCGGCCGCAGCGTGTCGGTCGAGGAGATCGGCATGGCGGACGGCAAGAACCTGAGCTCCGGCATCGGGCTCCAGTTCGCGCCCACCATCGGTGCCGCCCTGGAGCAGGTCTGCGAGCTGTGGCGCAGCGACGTCGGCCGGCGGGACTTCCTGACCGGGGCGACGGTCGCCGCCTCCGCGCTGGTGGAGCCCAGCCGGGACTGGCTGATCACCCCGCCGGACCCGGTGGTGGCGCGGGCCGGCGGCCCCCGGGTCGGCCCGACCGACGTGGCCGCGATCAGGGCGACCACCGCGATGCTGGTCGACCTGGACCACCGCTTCGGCAGCGGCCACGTGCGCCCGGTGGTGGTGCACTACCTCAACTCGGTGGTCTCCGGCCTGCTCGGCGGCGCCTACCGGGAGGAGACCGGGCGCCAACTCTTCGCCGCCGTGGCCAGGTTGACCGAACTGGCCGGCTACATGGCGGTGGACACCGGGCAGCCCGGGCTCGCCCAGCGCTACTACATCCAGGCGCTGCGGCTGGCCCAGGCCGCCGACGACCGCGGCTACGGCGGCTACGTGCTGGCCGCCTCGATGAGCCACCTGGCGGCCACCCTCGGCAACCCGCGGGAGATCGCCCAACTCGCCCGCGCCGCGCAGGAGGGCGCCCGCTCGGTGGCCACCCCGACGGCGATGGCGATGTTCTACGCCGCCGAGGCCCGCGGCCACGCCCTGCTCGGCGACGCCCGCTCCTGCGAGACGGTGTCGGCCAGGGCGCTGGAGATGATGGAGAAGCGCCGCCCGGAGGACGACCCGGACTGGATCGCCCACTTCGACGACGCCTATCTCGCAGACGAACTGGCTCACTGCCACCGGGACCTGGAACAGGCCGGCCAGGCCGAGCACTACGCCCGCCGGGCGCTCGACCTGCACCCGCCGACCAGGGTCCGGCGACGCGCGGTGGACCTCGTCCTGCTGGCCACCGCCCAGCTCCAGCAGCGGGACCTGGAACGCGCCTGCGAGACGGGCGCCCAGGCGGTCCGGCTGCTGAGCGGGCTGCGCTCCAACCGGGGCGTGGAGTACCTGGACGAGTTCCGGCGCCGGCTGGAGCCCTACCGGGAGCAGCGGGTGGTCCGCGAGTTCCACGCCCGGGCGGACGCCGAGGCGGCCTGACGGGGGGCGGACGGCGGGACGGCGGAGGCGGGCCGCGGATCGTCTGTGCAGGGAGCGTGACGGATGTCCCGCCCACGTGGTCACCCGGTGAGGCGAACCGGTAGCGTGGGCGCGACGTCCAAGGAACTGTGATGCCCCCAAGAACCGACGAGATGTGGTCCGCCGTCAGTGCGCGGTCCTGCACAGGTGAGGAATCGCGTTGAGTCAGCGCCGCTCGTACCCGAACTCCGGTGACTTCAACCTGGACGACCTGTTCCGCCCCGAGCCCGGCCAGCCGCAGGGGCAGCCGGGACAGCCGGGCGCGCCGCAGGGCCACTCGGCCGTGCCGCCGGTGGGGCAGCCGTCCGGGCAGCCGGAGTACCTCGGCGGCGAGGGCGCGCACGCGCTGCCGACCCAGGCCGTGCCCGCGCAGCCGATGCCGGGCCAGGGCGCCCCGTGGGGCGCGCCGCAGCCCGGGTACGGCGCCCCGCAGGCCGATCCGGCCCCGGAGACCCAGCACCTGCCGCCGTACCCGGTCGGCGACCCGCACGCGGCCGGCCACCCGGCGGCGCACGCCCAGCCCGGCTACCCGCAGCCGCAGCCCGCGCCCGGCTACCAGGCCTACCCGCCGGCCGGGCAGCCGCAGCCGGCCTACCCGGCGCAGGACTACCACCAGGGCTACGCCCCGGAGCAGGGCCAGTCCTACGGCCAGGGCTTCGACCCCGGGTACGACCAGGGACACGACGCGACCCGCGCGGGCGGCTCGGGGCGCGGCGGCCGCCCGTCCAACAAGCTGATCATCGGCGGCGTGGTGGCCGGCTGCGCGGTGGCCGGCATCCTGGTCGCCGTCCTGATGAACGGCGGCGACAAGCCCGAGGACGGCAAGAAGACCCCGGTCGCCGCCACCGCCGGCACCACCGCCGCCACCACCCCCGGGACGCCGAGCGCGAGCGGCTCCGGCGCGGCCGTGGACCCGGAGGTCAAGGCCCAGGCGCAGCCGCTGTCGGACCTGCTGGGCACCGCGAGCGACAGCCGCAGCTCGGTGGTCTCCGCGGTCGCCGCGGTGCAGAAGTGCGACAAGCTGCCCGAGTCCCAGCAGGCGCTGACCGCCGCGGCCGGCAAGCGGCGCGAGCTGCAGGGCAAGCTCGGCCAGCTGAAGACCGACAAGCTGCCCGGCGGCCAGCAGCTGGTCGACCAGCTCAACGCGGCCTGGACGGCCTCGGCCCAGGCCGACGACGAGTACGCGGCCTGGGCGCAGGACGCGCAGGGCGCCTGCGACGCGAAGAAGCAGGACAACCAGCACTACAAGAACGCCGTCCAGGCGAGCGGCACCGCGACCACCGCGAAGAAGCAGGCCGCCGCGCTCTGGAACGCGATCGCCGGCCAGACCGGACTGCCCAACCGGAGCGACGGCGACCTGTGAGCGTCGGTGGCCTGTGAGCGTCGGTGGCCTGTGAGCGTCGGCGACCTCTGAGCGACGGCGGGGGACGGGCCGCCTCGGTCCGTCCCCCGTCCCTCGCCGCCGGCGCTCAGGCCGGCGGCCGCCCCCCGGTGAGCGCCCAGCGGATGTCGACGAACCCCGGCTGCTGCAGGGTCATCCGGCCGTTCCGGACCACCTGGTAGGTGACCCAGGTGTTCACCAGCCGCGGCGACCCGCTGCTGGGCAGCATGTTGGTGGTGCCCCAGTTCAGCGGCGGGGTGATCCCGACGTCGATGCCCTCGCCGCTGTCCAGCAGCGAGGAGACCGTCTTCGGGGTGACCGGCTTCCCGGCCTCCGCGAGCTTCTGCACCACCGTCCGGAACACCTCGTACGCGACCCAGGTGGTCTGCACGCCCGGGTCGGCCACGTCGATGGGGTGCCCGCCGGTGGTGTCGGTGCGCACCACTCCGCGCAGCCCGTCCCAGATCTTCGCCGACTCCGGCGGGTACCAGCTGGTGACGTAGGCGCCGCCGAGCGGGCCGGTGTCGCCGCCGGTGGAGTCCACCACCGACTGCTGGACGCTGCCGATCACCGAGGCGATCCGGGTGTTCTTCGGGGCCAGCCGCCGGTAGGAGTCCAGCAGGTTGCCGGTCGGCTCGGCGGCCAGGGCGCTGGTGACGCAGTTGCCCGGCTCGTCCTTGCCGATCGCCTTGCGGATCACCGGGGTGTAGTCGGAGGACTGCTCCGGCGCCTTGACGTCCGTCAGCTTGATCCCGGCCGGGCGCAGCGCGGTGCCCAGGTAGCCGAGCAGGTTGTCGCCGGCCGGGGTGTCCGGGCGGACCAGGGAGACGGACCGGCAGCCGGCGTCGACCAGCTGGCGGCCGTTGCCCGCGATCAGGGCCGGCATGCCGCCGTCCACCGGGTAGGACAGCGGGCTGCTGAACTCCGGCTGGGAGAGCCCGTAGCCGCCGAGCAGCGGGATGCCGGCGCGCTCCAGCACCGGCATGAACGCCTCGCCCCACTGGCTGTAGGAGCCGATCACGGCGACCACCTTGGCGTCCACCGCCTGCTGGGCACAGGCGCGGGCACCGTCCGCGGTGTTGTGCTCGTTGCAGGTGATCACCCGCAGCCGGTGGCCGTTCAGGCCGCCCTTGGTGTTGACGTCCTGGCCGATGGCGGAGGCCAGCGCGGTCATGCCCGGGCGGTCGGCGGAGCCCGTGCCGGCCGGCGCCCAGGTCATCACGGTGAGATCGTCGCCGCTGGTGGAGGCATCGGCCGGTCCGCCGCACGCGGAGGCCGAGAAGAGGGTGGGGAGCAGGGCCGCGGCGGTCACCGCGGCTGCGATCGGGCGACGGCGGCGGCGCCGCCCGGTCTGCGGACGGGCCTGGAACGGGTCCCTTCGGCTGGTCATCGGTCATCCCTCTCTGGGCGCACTCCGGCGCACCGGAGCAAGCCAAGCCCCGGCGCCGCAAGCCGAGAGGGCCGAAATGCGAACGGATGGCGAACGGCGGCCGAAATCCGGGGCGGTACGCGTGTAGATCGCGAGTGGAGCACGAACAGACGGGGAACGTACGATCGTTCACCATGTCCGCCAGCACAGATTCTTCGCACCGGTCCGCCCGAAACCCTTCTCGTCCGGGCCACCGCTCCAGCACGATGGGCGGCATGCCGCTCAACGACCTGCCCTGGTGGCGCTGGCGAGCCCGACTGCGCTCGGCGCTGCACATGCTGTCCGACCCCGGTTTCCAGCAGGAGACCTGGCTGACCGGGAGAGCGGGGTACGGCGACGTGACCGACGCCGTCTACCGGCTGGTCGAGGACACCTGGCTGGACCGCTGGTCGGCGGAGAAGTACGTCGGGACGATCTTCCGGGACTCCGCCGAGGCCGCGCTGGTGGACGTCGCGGTGCTGCGGGCCGTGCAGATGCTGCACGAGGTCGGTGCGGACGCGCCGGCCTCCGCCTACCTCGGCCACCCCGGCTGGCCGGAGACCGTCCGGGCCGCCCGCGAGGCGCACGTCGCGCTGGCCGTCGGCGACGGGGACGACCCGGACGCGGCCCCGAAGTCGCTGGACGTGCTGCGCATCCTCACCCAGGTCTGACCGCCGGACACCGGCCGTCCCGCAGTACGGGCAGCGGGGCGGCGGATGTCCGGGATGTGACACGCTGGACCATTCACGCACGTCACGACCTCAGAACGGGATACCCGCAGTGGAACAGCAGCCGGCCAGCGCCCAGTACGTCCTCACGCTGTCCTGCCCCGACAAGCAGGGCATCGTCCACGCTGTCTCCAGCTACCTCTTCATGACCGGCTGCAACATCATCGACAGCCAGCAGTTCGGGGACGGCGACAGCGGGCTCTTCTTCATGCGGGTGCACTTCTCCGCCCCCGAGCCGGTCACCGCCGACAAGCTGCGGGCCAGCTTCGCCGCGATCGGCGCCTCCTTCGGGATGGACTGGCAGATCCACCCGACCGAGGAGCGGATGCGGATCGTGCTCATGGTCAGCAAGTTCGGGCACTGCCTGAACGACCTGCTGTACCGCACCCGGATCGGCGCCCTGCAGGTGGAGATCGTCGCGGTGGTCTCCAACCACACCGACCTGCGGGACCTGACCGAGAGCTACGGCATCCCCTTCCACCACATCCCGGTCACCAAGGACACCAAGGCGGAGGCCGAGCAGCGGCTGCTCGACCTGGTCGCCGAGGAGAACGTCGAACTGGTCGTGCTGGCCCGCTACATGCAGGTGCTCTCCGACCAGCTGTGCACCGAGCTGTCCGGCCGCGTGATCAACATCCACCACTCCTTCCTGCCGAGCTTCAAGGGCGCCAAGCCGTACCACCAGGCGCACGCGCGCGGCGTGAAGCTGATCGGCGCCACCGCGCACTACGTCACCGCCGACCTGGACGAGGGCCCGATCATCGAGCAGGAGGTCGCCCGGGTCACCCACGACGTCAGCCCCGACCAGCTGGTCGCGCTCGGCCGGGACGTCGAGTGCCAGGCGCTGGCCCGCGCGGTGAAGTGGCACAGCGAGCACCGGGTGCTGCTGGACGGGACCCGTACGGTCGTCTTCGCCTGAAGGGTGTAGACGCCGTTTACGGCCGGGAGAGCAGCGGGAGCGCGTGCAGCACCTCGCGGACCGCGGCGCGGTCCCCGTGCTCGCCGACCGGCAGCCGGTCCGGGTCGCGGTGCGCGGCGGCCAGCTGGCACAGCTCCAGTCCGTCCAGCACCATCGAGGCCACCGGCTCCCCGCCGGGCCGGCCGCCGGGGCCGTCGGCGTGGTCCTCGCCGTCCAGGGCGACCAGCCACTCGCCGCCCGCCGGGCCGTCGACCATCAGCCGCACCCGCCGGGCCGTCCGGACCCCGCCGGCCGGCGCACCGGGCGCCCCGGCGTGCTCGGGGCGGGCGGCGCGCAGCCCGGCCAGCGCCCGGGGGAGCAGCCGGACCACCAGCTCCACCATCTGCCGCAGGTGCTGCGGCGCCGGCGGGTCGTACGGGTAGGCGACCGCCCGGGCCACGTCCTCGCCGTGCACGAAGCACTCGAAGGCCCGGTCCACGAAGGCGTCGCGCAGCGGCAGCACCGCGAAGCCGTAGTCGACCGGGGTGTTGCCCTGCGGCGCGAGCGCGGCGCTGCGCACCAGGTCGTGGGCCTGCCGCCGCCAGCGGGAGCGCACCGCCTGCGGGGCCAGGCCGTCCTGGTCGGCGATCAGCCGGGCGGTGCGCGCGGTGATCGCCGCGTACGGACCGCCCTGCGGCGGCACCCGCGGCACGGCCGGTCCGACGGCCGGCTCCTGCGGCGGCACCCGCCGTCCGGACGGCGCGGCGGGCGGGCCCGGGGCGGCCGGCACCGGGTCGGGCAGGCCGAGCGCCAGCGCCAGGAAGCCGTCCACCGCGGTCAGGTGGCCCAGCACCTCGGCCGGGCGCAGCCGTTCGGTGCCGCCGTGCCACGGCAGTTCGGCCACCTCCTGCCACTCCTCCGGGCCGAGGTCGCGCAGCAGCGCGTCGAGCTTGGCGGTCTCCGCCGTGTACGGCATGCCCCAGGCGGGGACGGGCAGTTCGGCCGGGCGGCGGGCCAGGCACCAGTCGAGCACCTGCTGGCGCAGCGAGCCGGGCTGGTCCAGCGGTTCGTCCAGGGAGAGCCAGCCGGCCGCCTCGCGCAGCCGGGCCGCCTCCTCGGCGCACTCCCGGCAGTCGCGCAGGTGCTGCTCCAACTCGGCGGCCTCGTAGGCCGGGCAGGCGCCGAGGGCCCACGCGCCGAGCAGCGAGCGCAGGGCGTCGTGCTGCTCCTCAGTGCTGCTCACGTCTCCCCGTTCCCGTCCGCGGCTCCGTCCTGGCAGGCGCGTTCGTCGGCCAGTTCGGTGGCCAGCAGCTCCAGACCGAGCCGCATCCGCTGCTTCGCGGCCTGCTCGCTGATGCCGAGCAGCCGGGCCGTCTCGCGGTAGGTGCGGCCGTCGTAGTAGGTCACCGCGATGGTCTCACGCAGGGGTTGGGGCAGGGAGTCGACCACGTACTGCATCCGCGCGGCGGTGGCCACGGCGCGGATCTCGGCCTCCGCGGCCGGCGCGCGCTCGGCGGCCCGCCGCGCCCGCAGCCGTTCGACCGCGCGGCGGTGGGTCAGCGCGCCGAGCCAGGAGCGCAGTGAGCCCCGGGCGGGGTCGAAGTCCTCGGGGTGCTCCCAGACATGGGCGAAGACCTCCCGGGTGAGCTGGGTGGCGGCGGCCTGGTCGGCCAGTATCCGCCCGGCCAGGCCGTGCACCATCGGCGCGAGCTGGTCGTAGAGTTCGCCGAGCGCCGTCTCCTCGCCGCGGGCGAGGCGGCGCTGCAACTGCTCGTCCCAGCGCGGGGTCCGCTCCGGGGTGGCCATCGGGAACCACCCTCCTGACCGGGTTCGCTGGCGTACCCAACGGTATCTTGCGGCCGGGCGGCGCCGGGGGCGATTCCGGCAAGAACGGAACCGTTCCTCGCGGATCGGCGGGAACGGGAACCGGTCCGCGCGGATCGCCGTCCTCCTCGATGTGCGACGGCCGGCCGGTGGGCCCGCCCGCGGTGCCGCTGTTCGAGCGCCGGTGGACATATGTCGCACGGGTGGTTCGCGAGTGGCGGACGGGGCGCGCGGGGCGCGCGGCGGTAGGTTCCCGACTGCGGGACCGGCGGATCGGCCCGGGCCGGACGATCACCGGTACGAGGCTCGCGAGCGTGAGCGGGACAGTATGCACTGCCCTGTCGCCCGATCGCCGGAATATGCCCGAAGCGCTTGCTGCGGTCCGTCCCCCCGCCCATCCTGAGGCGTATTCGTGTCGCGGCCGGTACCCGACCGACGAGCCGGCGCGGAGGAGTGGGCGCGGACGAGTGGGCGCGGACGGACGGATCGGGCGGGTGCCCGGGGTACGGCTCGGGTGGCGCCGGGCGACGTGCCGGGACCGCCGGCCGGTCCGGCCCGATCGGGACTATGGCCGAACTGCGAGTGCGGGTGGTGGAGCGGTGCAGGTTCTTCAGGTACAGCTGGCGGTGCAGGCCGACCCCGCCGAGGTCGGCCGGGCCCGCCGGTGGGTGCGCTCGCGGCTGCTGAACCACGGGGTGGACCCGGACGCGCCGATGGCCGAGTCGGTGGTGCTGGTGGTCTCGGAGCTGGTGACCAACGCCGTGGTGCACACCGGCTGTCCGGCCGTCCTGCGGCTCTGCCTGCCGGTGGCCGAGGGCCCGGAGGAGGGCGGGCCGGCCGTCCCGCTGCGGGTGGAGGTCGCCGACGCGAGCCGGGCCGCCCCGACCCCGCGGCACGCGGGCGCGGACCAGGACGCGACCAACGGGCGCGGCCTGGAGCTGGTCGAGCTGCTCTGCGAGCGCTGGGGCTGGTGCCCGGAGGGCTCGGGCAAGCGGGTGTGGTGCGAGATCGGCGGCGACGCCCGCCCGGCCGATCCGTTGGCGGACGTGGACTGGGCGGCTTTGGCGCAATAGCGGCTTTCGCGGCGGCCGTCGGACCGTGCCGATCACCGGTGCTGATCACCGGCCGAAAGGTGACGCAACCATTCCGAATTTCGGACTACCCATTGACGTGACGTATCCGACTGATCACGCTTGGGTGCGGCGCTCCGTTGCGAGGGGACGCCGAGGGGACGTCCGTCCACCGCCGCGGTGCTGCTGTCCAGGGGATTCGTGCCAGCAGGGGGGATCGCGGACGGCCGGTCGCGGGCCGCTCCTCGGCGAGTGCGGAGGGTGTGGCGCGGGTCCAGGGCTCGCGCGCCGCGGTTGGATGGCGGCCTGCCGTGCCGCGCTCGGGGTGCGCGCGGCCTGCCGCCATCCAATGCGCCGCCCGGGAGCGGTGAGATCCGGCCACCGGCCACCCGGCTCCCGGGCCGCACTCAGGAAGCGCGCCCGGCACGGCTCTCGGGGCCTTCGGGGCCTTCGGGGTCTTCGGGGCTGCCGGGGGAGCGCTGCTCGGGCAGGGTGCGGAAGGTCCGCCGGTAGGCGCTCGGCGCGACGTCCAGCCGGCCGCGCAGCTGCAGCCGCAGCGAGGCGGCGGTGCCGAAGCCGGACTCCCGGGCGACCTGGTCGATCGTCAGGTCGGTCCGCTCCAGCAACTGCCGGGCCCGCTCGGTGCGCTGGGTGGTGATCCACTGGCCCGGGCTGGCACCGGTCTCCTCGCGGAAGCGCCGGGTGAAGGTCCGTACGCTCATCCCCGCCCGGTCGGCGAGCTGCCGCAGTGCCAGCGGCCGGTCCAGGTGCTCCAGCGCCCAGGCGCGCACCGCGGCGGTGCCGCTGCCGCCGGACTCCACCGGGCTCGGGGCCTCCACGTACTGCTTCTGGCCGCCCTCGCGCCACGGCGGCACCAGGCAGTTGCGGGCCACCGCGTTGGCCACCGCGCTGCCGTGGTCGCGGCGCACCACGTGCAGGCACAGGTCCACCCCGGCGGCCACCCCGCCCGAGGTGAGGAGGTCGCCGTCGTCGGTGTAGAGCACGTCGGGGTCCAGCCGCACCCGGGGGAACAGCCGGGCGAAGCGCTCGGTGTAGCGCCAGTGGGTGGTGGCCGGACGGCCGTCCAGCAGCCCGGCCGCGGCCAGGATGAAGGAGCCGGTGCAGATCGACATCAGCCGGGTGCCGGGCCGGATCCGGGCCAGCGCGGCGGCGATCGCCGGGGTGAAGCAGGCGTCGGCGACGGCCGGGCTGGAGTCGGCGGAGGCCGGGATCAGCACCGTGTCGGCCCGCTCCAGGAGTTCGGGCCCGTGGTCGACCATGATCCGGAAGTCCGCGCTGGTGGTGACCGGCCGCCCGTCCAGGGTGCAGGTGGCCACCTCGTACAGCGGCCGCCCGTCCGCATCCCTGGCGCCGCCGAAGATGCGGGCGGGGATGCCGAGTTCGAAGGCGATCACGCCCTCCAGGGCGAGTACCGCGACCAGGTGTGCCATGCGGGCCAGGGTAGTACGGGCCGTGGCCCGATTCTTGCGAAAGCTGTCATTCAGGCCACTCGTCCGGCTCCCGGCGGCCCGGAACACTCGTGCGGGTGACCGAATGCAGCGCCCTCGCCCCCACGTCCAGCTCCGCACCTCCCGCCCCGGCCGGGCGCCCCCGGGTGCACTACGCCTGGGTGGTGGCCGCCGTCGCCCTGCTCGTCCTGCTCGGCTCGGCCGGCTTCCGCTCCACGCCGAGCCTGATGATGGACGCCCTGCACAACGAGTTCGGCTGGTCGCTCGGGACGATCTCCAGCGCCACCTCCGTCAACCTGACGCTCTACGGCCTCACCGCCCCCTTCGCCGCCGCCCTGATGGACCGTTTCGGGGTGCGCCTGGTGGTGGTCTGCGCGCTGCTGACCATCTCGGTCGGCTCCGGGCTGACCATGCTGATGCGCGAGCCCTGGCAACTGGTGCTCTGCTGGGGCGTGCTGGTCGGCCTCGGCAGCGGCTCGATGGCCGGCGCCTTCGCCACCACCGTCACCGGGCGCTGGTTCCAGGCCCGCCAGGGGCTGGTCACCGGGGTGCTGACCGCCGCCGGAGCGGCCGGGAACCTGGTCTTCCTGCCGGTCGGCGCCTGGCTGGTCGAGCAGCACGGCTGGCGCTCGGCCGTGGTCGTGGTCTCGCTCGCCGCCAGCGCGGTCGCCGTCCCGGTCCTGCTGCTGATGCGCGAGCGGCCCGCCGACATCGGCCTGCTCCCGTACGGCGCGACCGAGGCCCCGCCCGCGCCGGCCGCGAACGGCCGCGCCCTGGCCCGCTCGCTGCGGGTGCTGCGGGACGCCGCCCGCAGCCGGGCGTTCTGGCTGCTGGCCGGCTCCTTCGCGATCTGCGGCGCCACCACCGCCGGCCTGGTCGGCACCCACTTCATCCCGGCCGCGCACGACCACGGCATGCCGGTCACCACCGCCGCGAGCCTGCTCGCCCTGATCGGCGTGTTCGACGTGCTCGGCACCGTCTTCAGCGGCTGGCTCACCGACCGGGTCGACTCCCGGCTGCTGCTGACGGTCTACTACGGGCTGCGCGGGCTGTCCCTGCTCCTGCTGCCGCAGCTGCTGGCCGGCTCGCTCCAGCCGCCGATCCTGGCCTTCGTGATCTTCTACGGCCTGGACTGGGTGGCCACCGTGCCGCCGACCGTCGCGCTCTGCCGCCGGCACTTCGGCGAGGACGCCCCGATCGTCTTCGGCTGGGTGCTCGCCGCCCACCAGATCGGCGCCGCCGTCGTGGCGGGCCTGGCCGGCCTGGCCCGGGACGCGCTCGGCGACTACGACCTCACCTGGTACGGCGCCGGCGCGCTGTGCGCGGTCGCGGTCGGGCTCTGCCTGGCGCTGCGCACCGGACGGGCCGACGGGGCGGCGCCGGCCGTCGCGTGACCTCCCGTGGGCGAGGCTCCGGCGCGGGGTATGGGGTGCCGGCGCGAGGTGTCCGGGGCCCCGGCAGGACTGTCGTATCGACTGTCGTACCGGAGGTCTAGGCTCCGCTCCATGGCGCTGACCTTCACCCTGGACCCGAAGCTCGACCCCGACCTGCGGACGGACATCGTCCGGCTGTGGGCCGACGTCACCAACGCCGGCGGGGCGGTCGGCTTCGTGGCGCCGGTCACCGAGGACGAGGTCTGGGACACCGCCGACCGCCAGTTCGCCGGGGTCGCGCCGGACGGCCCGGACCGGCTGCTGGTCGCGCACGAGAGCGCGACCGGCCGGCTGGTCGGCGTGCTGTTCTTCGAGTCGATGCGGTTCGGCCCGATGGAGCACTGGCGGATGCTCAAGCGGGTCATGGTGCACCCCGACTGCCAGGGCCGTGGTCACGGCGCCCGGCTGCTCGCCGAGGCCGAGCGGGTGGCCCGGGAGTGGGGCCTGGAGTCGCTGCGGCTCACCGCGCGCGGCGGCCTGGGGCTGGAGCGGTTCTACGCCCGCGGCGGCTACCGGGAGGTCGGCCGGGTGCCGGCCGCGATCCGGATCGCTCCCGGGGACGACCGGGACGACATCACCATGTGGCTCGATCTGCGCTGACGGCCGCCCCGTGACCCGCTCCGGCCGTTAGGCATGCTTGACTGGAGGACCCGCCCCAGCGCAACGAAGAAGGATGTGTCGAGTGACCAGCAACGGCCCGGAGAAGTCGCACGCCACGCTCCGCTACACCTCCATGCGGGTCAGCATCTTCCTCGGCTGCCTGCTGGTCGCCCTGCTGCTCGGGCACTTCCGGGTCATCCCGGTCAGCGGTGAGGCCGGCATGGTCTTCCTGTTCCTGCTGGCCGCGGTGGCCTCCGCGCCGCTCAGCTACGCGCTGCTGAGCAAGCAGCGCGACGAGATGTCCGCGCAGATCAGCGGCAAGGTCACCGGGATGCGCAGCCGTACCGCCGAGCGGATCGCCGCGCAGAACGCCGAGGAGGACGCCGCCGACGAGGCCGCCCGCGCGGCCACCGCCGGCCAGGGCTGACCCCGGCCCCGCCCCCGAGCACGAGCGCAGCCGCCGTGTCCGCCACCCCGGAATCCGTGCCCGAGCCGCCGTCCGAGCCGCAGCCCGAGCCGTCGTCCGCCGGGTCGGCGCCCGCCGAGCAGCCGCCCGCCGGGACGACGCTCGGCACCTGGCCCGCCCCCGTCCGCCGGCCCACCGGTCGGGACGTGGCCCGGCTCGCCGGGGTCTCCCAGGCCACCGTCTCCCTGGTCTTCTCCGGCGCCGAGGCCGGCCGACGGGTCTCCGAGGCCACCCGCGGACGGGTCCGGGAGGCCGCCCGCAGCCTCGGCTACCGCCCGCAGGCGGCCGGCCGGCAGCTGCGGCTGGGCCGCAGCGGGATGATCCTGCTGGCCGTGCCGAACCTCCAGGGCCCGTTCTTCGGCCGGGTGCTGGAGGGTGTCCACGAGGAGGCCGGCCGCAACGGCCTGGCCGTGGTGGTCAGCTCCGGCTGGGGCAGCGCCACCCTCGCCGAGGCCGCCACCGCCGGCCGCTTCGACGGCCTGCTGATCTGCTCCCCGGACGACAGCCAGCTCGGCGAGCTGCCCGCCGACACCCCCGCCGTCTTCCTGGACGCCGACCCCGGCACCGACCGGGCCCGGCCGACCGTCGAGCTCGACGTGGCCGGTGGGATGCGCGCCGCGGTCGAGCACCTGGCCGCGCTCGGCCACCGCCGGATCGGCCGCCTGCGCTCCAGCCACTCCGCCTACACGTTCCGCGTCCGGCAGGCCGCCTTCGAGCAGGCCGTCCGTGAACTCGGCCTGGAAGTCGTCGAGTTGGGCGTGAGCCTGAACGACGGCCACCGGGCCGCGCGGACCGTGGCGGGCCGGCTGCTGGAGCGGCCGGACCACCCGCGCGCGGTGGTCTGCGACGACGACGTGGTCGCCTCCGGGGTCTACCAGGCCGCCGCCGAGCTGGGGCTGCGGGTGCCGGAGGACCTGTCGGTGGTCGGCATGGACAACGTCACGGTGGCCGCGCTGCTCGCCCCGCCGCTGACCACCGTCGACCTGCCCGGCGAGGAGCTGGGCCGGGCGGGCGCGGCCGCGCTGGCGGCGCTGCTGCGCGGGGAGCGGGTGGCGCCGGTCGCGCCGCTGGCCACCTCGCTGGTGCTGCGCTCCTCCACGGCGCCGGCGTAGCGCGTTCGGGAGGACGTTCATCCCATCGGATTGGTCCGAACGGGTGATTACCGGCCGGTTCGCCTCGCGGCGCAGGCTTGGACGGATAATAGGACGCTGAGATTCCGTTCATGCGGACGCTCCGACCACGAAACCCACGCCTGTCCAGAGCAGCCCGAACGGCAGCGGCCTTCGGCCTCTTCGCGGGCGCGCTGTTCACCGGTACCCTCACCGCCCCGCCCGCCGAGGCCGCCGTCACCTTCACCAAGACGGTGGACAAGGCCACGGTGGCGCCCGGCGAGAACGTCACCTACACCCTGCGCTACACCTGCTCGGTGACCGACTGCACCAACGGCCGGATCACCGACAGCCTCCCGGCCGGGATGGAGTTCGTCGGCTGGGTCCCGGACGCGTCCACCGTGGACGTCGGGGGCTCCACGGTGCCGGCCGCGGGCACGGTCGGCGGTACCCTCGACATCAAGCTGCTCACGCTCACCCCCGGGACCACCGCGACCGTCAAGGTGGTGCTCAAGTTCCCCAACTTCACCACCCCGAACAACACCCGGACCGTCAACTCGGCCACCCTGACCGCCGACGGGGAGACGCCGCAGACCGGCTCGGCCACCACCACCGCGGTCGTCCAGCCCGACTACACGGTCACCAAGGGCGTCCAGACCAGCAGCCAGGACGGCCGCTCGGTCACCTACCAGTTCAGCGCCTGCTCCACCTCGGGCGTCCCCAACGTCGACCTGGACGCCAGCCGGCTCGTCGACACCCTGCCGACCGGCGCCGTCGTCGACACCGGGCGCTCGCCCGGCTGGACCCAGGACCCGGACAACCCGGACCGCTGGATCTACGACATCGGCGAGTTCCGGTCCGGCAACGGCCAGGCCGGCTGCCGCAGCCCCGGCGTGCTGGTCGTCAACTACCCCGACCCGACCTTCCCCAGCGGCACCACCTCCACCAACTCGGTGGTCCTGCAGGGCGACCCGCTCGGCCCCGAGCCGATCCGCGACCTGTCCACCGACACCGCGCAGACCCCCACCTTCCAGCCGCCCACCACCGGCATCCAGGTCACCGCGGGCAAGCAGTGGCAGAGCGAGGTCGCCTCCGGCGACATCGCGTCGCTCAACCTGTACCCCACCAACACCGCCGGGCCCGCCACCAGCCTGGTGATGACCGACCCCGGCTCCGGCACCACCCCCGGCCTCTACGACTGGCTGTTCCCGCAGGCCCTCCAGCTGTCGGCGTGGAACCCCACCAGCGTCGTCCTCACCCTGCAGTACCGGCTGAACGGCGACCCGACCTGGCTGACCTTCACCCCCGGCGGCCCGCTCGACGGCTCCAGGAACCGCTGGATCACCTTCGCCGAGGGCGCCGGCGACCCGGTCAACGACGTGATCGGCCTCCCGGCCGGCCGCTGGCTGGACGGGCTGCGCCTCGCCTGGAACGGCCCGATCCCCTCCGGCTGGAGCCCGGGCAGCGCCGTCCGGCTGCACGCCCAGGTCGTCACCCCCGGCCACGACGGCCGCCCCGCGCCCACCCCGCTGCACAACTGCGTGGACGTGACCGGGACCGACGCCGCGGGGGAGACCGCCTCGGCGAGCGCCTGCGCCGACACCACCGTCACCGCGACCACCAACCTCGGCGCCGCCAAGACCACCACCGCCGGAGCCGTCCTCGCCCCCGGCGGCATCGCCACCTTCCAGGTCGTCCCGTACAACCGCACCGGCCGCACCCTGGGCACCCCGCTCGTCCTGTACGACCTGCTGCCGCCCGGCATCGTCTACCAGGACGGCAGCGCCCGCCGCGACCCGGCCTACCCGGAGTCCGTCGCCCCGCAGTCCGTCCAGGTGCTGCCCGGCCCGGACGGCCGCCAGCTGCTCAAGCTGACCTGGCCGGCCGGCGCGCCCGACATGATGTACGTCGACGACCACCGGGCCTACCGCACCCTGATCGACGTCCAGGTCGCCGGCAGCGCCCAGCCCGGCACCCTCACCAACGACGTCTACGTCACCACCGAGGGGGCCACCGCGCCGGTCAGCTGCTTCTACTTCGGCAGCGACGGCGGCGTGCCGGACACCCACGACGTCAACGGCAACGGCGACACCGCCGAGACCGTGTGCCACGCCTCCTCCCAGATCGAGGTCCAGGTGCCGGCCGTGCTGCGCTCCTTCAAGGAGGTCAAGGGCGACCTCGACCAGGACTACGGCAGCACCGGCAGCACCACCCCCGGCGGCGGCATCTCCTACCGGCTGACCGTCCGCAACGACTCGCCCGACCCGGTCACCGAGTTCGTCGCGTACGACAAGCTGCCCGCCCCGGGCGACGCGTACGTGCTGAACCCCGACGTCCCGCGCGGGTCCGCCTGGACGCCCTCGCTGACCCAGCCGCTGACCTCCAGCGACCCGACGGTGGTGATCGAGTACACCACCTCGCCCAACCCCTGCCTGACCGGCGCGATCACCGTGCCCGGGCCCTGCGACGCGAACGCGCAGTGGACCACCGCCTTCCCCGGGCCGGGCAACGCCACCTGGTTCCGGATCCGCCGCCCGGGCACCCTGCCGGCGGGCGGGCTGTTCACCCTGACCTGGTCGATGGTCGCCTCGGTGGACGCCGGCGACGCCGACTTCGCCTGGAACAGCTTCGCCTACACCGCCACCGACTCCACCGGCAGCCCGCTGCTGCCCGCCGAGCCGGCCAAGGTCGGGGTCGGCGTCCAGGCGCCGGTGCCGCCGGACAACGCGCTCGGCGACCGCGTCTGGGCCGACAGCAACGGCAACGGCCTCCAGGACCCCGGCGAGAGCGGGGTGGCGGGCGTCCGGGTGGAGCTGCTGGACGGGACCGGGCAGCCGGTCCGGGACAGGATGGGCAAGCCGGTCACCGCGGTGACCGACGCCGACGGGCACTACCTGTTCGAGAAGCTGCCGGACGGGCAGTACGCGGTGCGGTTCGACCTGACGACCGTTCCGGCGGGGGCGAAGGTCACCCTGCAGCACGCGGGGACGGACCCGGCGCGGGACTCGGACGCCGACCCGACCACCGGGCTCACCCAGACGGTGCGGCTGGCGGGCGGGCAGCACGACCTGGACCTGGACCTGGGGCTGGTGCTGGCCGGTACGCCGTCGCCCTCTCCGACGTCGTCTCCGTCGCCGACCTCGTCGCCGTCTCCGACGTCCTCGCCTTCGCCGACGTCCTCGCCGTCCCCCACGTCGTCTCCGTCGCCGACCTCGTCGCCGTCTCCCACGAGCTCGCCGTCGCCGACCGGGTCGCCGTCCCCGACGAACTCGCCGTCGCCGACGGGGAGTCCGACCCACAGCCCGACGCACAGCCCCACGCACGGGCCGACGCACGGGCCGCACCCGTCGCCGAGCCACGGCGGCGAGCTGCCCCACACCGGTGGGACCGGCCTGCTGCCGGCCGTGCTCGCCGCCACCGTCCTGGGCTCCGGGGTGCTGCTGACGGTGATCGCCCGGCGCCGTCGGGGCCGCCACAGCTGATCACTCACAGGTAGGAGGAGAAGACCGCGCCCGCCGGCCAGACCACCGGCGGGCGCGGTCGTTCATGGGGTGGGTCAACCCACCGGGACGGGCTGCGCGGCCGGGGCGGCCGGCACCGGCTGGAACCAGCGGCGGGCGCCGAACAGCAGCAGCCCGCCGAGCGCGATCCCGCCCGCCGCGCACAGGGCCACCGGGCGCAGCGAGTCCTCGGCGAGCTTGCCGGAGACGGCGTAGCCGAGCGAGTTGCCGGTGGCGAACAGCGTCACCAGCCAGGCGAAGGCCTCGGTCACGGTGCCGGTCGGCGCCAGTTCGGCGACCAGCACGAACGCCGCCGCCAGCAGCGGGGCCAGCATGATCCCGGAGAGGAAGGCCAGCGCGGCCATCGGGTACGGCCCGGGCAGGGTCACCAGCGGCAGGTAGGAGACGGCCATCGCGAGGGCCATCACCCAGGTGCGGGTGGCGGTGGTCCAGCGCCACCGGACCGCGCCGTAGGCGAGCGCGCCGAGCAGGCCGCCGAGCGCCGCCAGCGCCAGCAGGGTGCCCCCGCCGCCGGGCAGCGCGCCGACGTGCCGCTCGGCGTAGGCGATGAACAGCACGTTCTGCGCGCCGACCGCCCAGCCGGCCCCGGCCAGGCCGACCAGGAGCAGCACCAGACCGGGGGAGCGCAGCGGTCCGAGCAGCCCGGCGGACCGCTCCCGCGCCGGGGCGCGCCAGGCCCGGGCGGGCCCCGCGGTGGCCACGACCAGCGCGCCGACCAGTCCGAGCCCGGCGGCCACCCAGAGCGCGGCGACCGGGCTGAACAGACCGGAGATGGCGGCGACGGCCAGCGGGCCGGCCACGTAGAGGATCTGCTGGGACGCGGAGTCGAAGGCGTACGCGGTGTCGAGCTGCTCCTCCTCGACCACGTCCGGCCAGAGCGAGCGCAGGCAGGGCTCCAGCGGGGGCATCGCGAGACCGGCGATCGCGGCCCCGACCGGTGCGGCGACCGCGGAGCCGGGGGCGAGGGCGAGCAGCGCGTACCCGCCGCCGGCCACCACGGCGGAGGCGATCAGGACGCGCGGCTGCCCGGTGCGGTCCACGATCCGGCCGAGCACCGGCCCGCCGACGGCGGCGGCGATCGCGTAGGCGGAGGTGGCCAGGCCGACCCGGCCGTACGCCACCCCGGCGTCGCGCAGGGCGAGGGCGATGACGAGGGCGGTCATGCCGGCGGGCAGCCGGCCGAGCAGGGTGCCGAGCAGCAGACGGGTGACGTGCGGGGCACGGAGCAGGGCGAGGTAGCCCATCGGGATCCTCTCCGGGTGGGCAGGCGGGGGCGGGGACGCCGTCAAAGTTATACGTATAACCGCTCAGTGGTCAATCGGCCCGGCCCATCGACCTGATGGGGCGTCAGCTTCGTTCGTGTCCGGAGTTCGGGTCCGTGGCGAGCTCGGGGTCGGCGCGAGGGTGAGGGGAGCCCTGCACCATCTCAAACAAGTACTTTGAACATCTCAAACCTTTACTGCTAACGTATCGGCCATGACAGCCTCGGACGCACTGCGGATGAACGGCTCGGGCCCGCGGCCCGGCGCCGCCCGCCGGTGTGCTCCGGGCGGCGCTGTGGACAGCCCGCGCCGTTGTCGCGCCCCGCGCTGTACCGCCCTGAGCTGTACCGCGGCGGCACGCCCCTGACCGGGGGCCGGCCCCTCATGCCCGGCCCCGCGCCGTGCCGCCCGCTCCGCCCCACACCTCACCGTCGCAACGCCCTCCCCCGGAGACGCTCCCCCATGTCCACAGCGCCCGAGGCGACCTCGTCGCCGTCCGTGCTCGCCCGCATCCGCAAGACGCCCTTCTGGGTGCAGATCGTCGCCGGCCTGGTGCTCGGCGTCGGCCTCGGCTACCTGGCCCGCACCGCCGAGATCTCCTGGCTGGCCACCACCCTGGAGACCATCGGCAAGATCTTCGTCCAGCTGCTCAAGGTGGCCGTCCCGCCGCTGGTGTTCACCGCGATCGTGGTGAGCGTCGCCAACCTGCGCAACGTGACCAACGCGGCCCGCCTGGCCACCCGCACGCTGCTCTGGTTCATGATCACCTCGCTGATCTCGGTCGGCATCGGCATCGGCCTGGGCCTGCTGACCAACCCGGGCGAGGGCACCGACCTGAAGACCGAGGGCCTCAAGGCGCTCGACTCCAAGGGCACCTGGATCGACTTCCTGACCGGGATCTTCCCGACCAACATCGTCGACTCCTTCGCCAAGGTGAACGTGCTCCAGATCGTCTTCCTGGCGGTCGTGGTCGGCGCGGCGGTCCTCAAGCTCGGCGCCAAGGCCGAGCCGGTCCTCAAGCTCAGCGAGTCCGTGCTGGAGCTGACCCAGACCGCGCTCTGGTGGGTCATCCGGCTCTCCCCGCTCGGCACCCTCGGCCTGATCGGCAAGTCCGTCGCCAAGTACGGCTGGGACCTGCTGAAGCCCTTCGCCACGCTGACCCTGGACATCTACCTCGGCTGCGCCCTGGTGCTGTTCGTCGTCTACTCGCTGGTGCTGCGCTTCGCCGCCGGGCTCAACCCGCTGCACTTCTTCAAGGGCGCCTGGCCCGCGATCCAGCTGGCCTTCGTCTCCCGCTCCTCGGTCGGCACCCTGCCGGTCACCCGCCGCGTCACCGAGCGGCTCGGCGTGCCGAGCGAGTACGCGTCCTTCTCGGTCCCGTTCGGCGCCACCACGAAGATGGACGGCTGCGCCTCGATCTACCCGGCCGTCGCCGCGATCTTCGTCGCCCAGGTCTTCAACATCGAGCTGGGCGTCAAGGACTACATCCTGATCGCCTTCGTCTCGGTGGTCGGCTCGGCCGCCACCGCGGGCCTCACCGGCGCGATCATCATGCTGACGCTGACCCTGTCCACCCTGGGCCTGCCGCTGGAGGGCGTCGGCCTGCTGCTCGCCATCGACCCGATCCTGGACATGATGCGCACCGCGACCAACGTCGCCGGCCAGGTCGTCGTGCCGATCGTGGTCGCGGCCCGGGAGAAGATCCTGGACGTCACCGCGTACAACAACCCCTCCGCGGACCTGTACGACGAGGACGCGAAGCCGGCCGCCGGAGCGACCCCGGTGGCGGCCTGAGGGTGAACGTGCGGGCGGACGTCAGAGGGGGCGTTCGACCGGCATGAAGGAAAGGGCCTCTCCCGGCGACGGGAGGGGCCCTTTCCGCATTTCCTCGTTCCGTGCCCGAACTCATGCCGCCGTGCCGCCGCCCACTCGTGGGCCCGGGCCGCGGTTTTCGGAAAAAGGCAGGGGGCCCGCCGGATGGGCGGGCCCCCTTGGGTACTGCTCTTGTGCTCATGGTGGCGGCTGTCGGGAGCCGCCGGCGGACCCGTTCGGGTCCCGAGCGATCAGATCATCAGAGGATGGTCAGACAGCGGTGACGTTCTCCGCCTGCGGGCCCTTCGGGCCCTGGGTGACGTCGAAGGTGACCGTCTGGTTCTCCTCCAGCGAACGGAAGCCGTTCGCGTTGATGGCGGAGTAGTGAACGAAGACGTCGGGGCCGCCGCCCTCCTGGGCGATGAAGCCGAAGCCCTTCTCAGCGTTGAACCACTTGACGGTTCCCTGAGCCATGCCGTTCTCCTTGCGATGCGTGTCGGGGGCCACACCGTGTGACACCCGGTCCGCTGCGCTGATCGCCCTGCCTCCGGACGTGTCCGAAATTTTTCGATATTGCTGAAAAACTACAAAAAGCCTGCGGTTACATGCTCCGCAGGCTTCAAGTACTGCAAGGGGAATCAAACTGCAACTGAGGGCAACGCTAGCATGCGGCCGCTGTGACGACCAGAGGTCACTTACGGCGTGGAAGGCGCGTGTCGTAAGGGCGGGAGCGGGCGCGGAAAGGGCTCCCCGGTGGCGCGTTGGCGGTGCTTCGGGGGCGCTCCGGCGGTGCGTCGTCCGTGCTCCGGCGGTGCTCCGGCGGTGCCTCGGCGGTGTGTCAGGGCGTGTCGGGTGGCCGGTGCGAGCCGCCGCGAACAGCAGGCATACGCTGCGTGGAGGCACGAACAGCAAGGGAGCGGCGCAGTGGCAGCACCGGAAGCGGGAACACCGGACGCGCGGACGCGGGAGCCCCGGCAGGACACCCCGGTCAGGCCGCGGGTCGGCCACATCCAGTTCCTGAACTGCGTCCCCCTCTACTGGGGACTCGCCAGGACCGGCAATCTGCTCGACCTGGACCTCACCAAGGACACCCCCGAAAAGCTGAGCGACCAGCTCGTCGACGGCGACCTGGACATCGGCCCCATCACCTCCGTGGAGTACCTGCGCAACGCGGACGACCTGCTGGTCCTGCCGGACATCGCGGTCGGCAGCGACGGCCCGGTGATGTCCTGCCTGATCGTGAGCAAGGTGCCGCTCGCCGACCTCGACGGCCGCCGGGTCGCCCTCGGCTCCACCAGCCGTACGTCCGTACGGCTCGCCCGGCTGCTCCTGGAGGAGCGCGAGGGCGTGCGGCCGGACTACTTCAGCTGCCCGCCGGACCTCAGCGCGATGCTCGCCGAGGCCGACGCCGCCGTCCTGATCGGCGACCCGGCCCTGCGCGCCTACCTCGGGCAGGCCGCCGACCTCGGGCTGACCGTCCACGACCTCGGCGAGATGTGGAAGGAGTGGACCGGGCTGCCGTTCGTCTTCGCCGTCTGGGCGGTGCGGCGCGAGTTCGCCGAGCGCGCCCCCGAGCTGACCGCCGCGGTGCACCGGGCGTTCCTGGAGTCCCGCGACCTGTCGCTGGTGGAGGCCGCCAAGGTCGCCGAGCAGGCCGCCCGCTGGGAGGCCTTCGGGGCGGACGTGCTGGAGCGGTACTTCAGCGAGGCGCTCGACTTCTCGCTCGGCGAGCGGCAGCTGGCCGGTGTCACGGAGTTCGCCCGGCGGGTCGCGCACGACAGCGGGTTCGCCCCGGACGTCGCGGTGCGGCTGCTGGAGCCGGCGGCGCTGCCGCTGCCGTAGGGCGCCGTCGGGGCCGTAGGCGTTCGAGCCGGGCCGCACGTGTTCGACCCGGGTCGTGTCGTGGCCTCGTCCTGCCCGAGGGGGTGCTCCCGCGTGGGGGTGGTGCCCCCGCGCGGGCCCGGGCGGGGCTCGGCCGGGCCCGGTACGGTCTGCACCCGAGGCGCGTCCGGCGGCCGCTCGGTCGACGGGTCTACCGGTTCACCGGCTCGGTTGACCGGTTGACCGGTCGGTCGGCCGGGCGCGTGGCCGAGCGGGCGAGGGGAGCGTACGGGGATGCGGGCACTGGGGTCGGACGATCCGCGCCAGGTGGGCGGCTACCGGCTGCTGCGGCGGCTCGGCTCGGGCGGGATGGGCCGGGTCTACCTCGGCCGGACGGCCGGCGGGCGCACCGTCGCCGTCAAGGTGGTGCGGTCGGAACTCGCGGACGACGCCGAGTTCCGCGCCCGGTTCCGGCAGGAGGTGGCCGCCGCCCGGCGGGTCGGCGGCGCCTGGACCGCGCCCGTACTGGACGCCGACACCGAGGGCGGTCGGCCCTGGGTCGCCACCGGCTACGTGGCGGGCCCCGCGCTCGGTGACGCCGTCCGGACGTACGGGCCGCTGCCCGAACCGGCCGTGCGCGCGCTCGGCGTCGGGCTCACCGAGGCGCTCGCCCACGTCCACGGGCTCGGCCTGGTGCACCGGGACGTCAAACCCTCCAACGTGCTGCTCACCCTGGACGGGCCGCGGCTGATCGACTTCGGGATCGCCCGGGCACTGGACGCCGCCGGTGGCCTCACCCGTTCCGGTTACGTGGTCGGATCGCCCGGCTTCATGTCACCCGAACAGGCGAACGGACAGACGGTCGGGCCGGCCGGGGACGTCTTCTCGCTCGGCGCCGTCCTCGCCTTCGCCGCGACCGGCGTGCACCCCTTCGGCGAGGGGGTCAGCGCGGCCGTCCTGCTCTACCGGGTGCTGCACGAGGAACCGGACGTGGCCGGGCTGCCCGGGCCGCTGCGGGGGATCGTGCTCGACTGCCTGGCCAAGGACCCGGCCGCCCGGCCCACCCCGCGGCAGCTGCGCGACCGGCTGGACCCGGACGGCGCGGCCGGCACCCGGCTGGCGCGGGGCGGCTGGCTGCCGGCGGAGCTGGCGGCGGGGGTGGGGCGCAGCGCGGTGGAGCTGCTGGACCTGGACGGGGATGCGGGGGAGCCGGGGCAGCCGGGGCTGTTGGGGGATGCGGGACCGTTGGGGGATCCGGGGGCGCGGGGGGAGGGGGTGGCGGACGACGAGCCGGTGCGGACGCCGACCTTCGTGCCGCAGGGCTACTACCCGCCGGAGTGGCGGAAGCCGCCGGAGCCCGCCCATCCGTGGCGGCGGCGGGCGGGGGCCGCGGCGCTGGCGCTCGGGGTGCTCGGGGGCGCGGGGTACGGGCTGTACGCGTGGTGGCACCGCCCCGGGCCCGATCCGGTGGTGTCGGGGCCGACGGTGGGGCCGCTGCCGGTGCCGTCCGTCGACCCGGGCGACGCCGTCACCTCGCCCGGGGCCTTCGCGTCGCCCGGGGCCTTCGCGTCGACGGGGACGGGGAGCCCGACGGCCTCCGCCTCCGCCTCCGCCTCCGCCCCGGCGTCCGGGACCGGCGGGCCGAGCGTGGTGCCCGCCGCCTTCCTGGGCACCTGGCGCGGGGACATGGTCACCAACAAGGGGCTGCCCGCCGGGACCACCACGATCACCGTCCGTCCGGCGGCGATCGGCCAGGAGAGCACCACCAGCCGCAACGCCGTCTCCGGGCTGATCCCGATCAGCTGCGAGGGCGCCTGGACGCTCACGTCGGCCTCCGCCACCGAGCTGGTGTTCCGGTCCCGGCTGGTCCGTTCCTCGATCCCCGGCGCCTGCACCGGCGGCGCCAACGCCGAGACGCTCACCCTCCGGGCCGACGGGACGGTCCGGTTCGTCTCCGCCGACCCGCCGGCCGGGAACCCGACCGGCACGATGCGCCGGGTGGACGGGGCGGGGGAGGCGGAGGGGGCGGACGGCTGAGACGTCCGGGTGGGGACGTCCGGGCGGGTCGGCGGACGCGGGCCCGGGTGGGGACGTCGGACGGGGTCCGGGGCAGGAGGCCGGGCGAGGTTCCGGGCGGCCCGTGCGCGGGTCAGCGGGCTGACGCGGGCGGCGGAATGTGCTGGCGTAGGCTGGTTCGGCCGTACCCCCGTAGCACTTGAGAGAGAGAAGGCCGCCAGGTGACCGAGCTCGCAGCGACCACCCTCGATGCGTCCAGCACCGACCTGAAGGCCGTGCTCGACCGGGCCGCCGCCGGTGGCCGGATCACCCCGGAGGAGGCGCTGGAGCTCTACCGCTCGGCGCCGCTGCACGCGCTCGGCTCCGCCGCCGACGCGGTGCGCCGCCGCCGCTACGCGGGTACCGAGCACATCGCGACGTACATCATCGAGCGCAACATCAACTACACCAACGTCTGCGTGACGGCGTGCAAGTTCTGCGCCTTCTACGTGCCGCCGAAGAGCGACAAGGGCTGGTCCCGCGAGCTCGACGAGATCCTGCGCCGCTGCGCCGAGACGGTCGAGCTGGGCGGCACCCAGATCATGTTCCAGGGCGGCCACCACCCGGACTACGGCGTGGAGTACTACGAGCGCGCGTTCTCGGCGATCAAGGCCGACTTCCCGCAGCTGGTGATCCACTCGCTGGGCGCCTCCGAGGTCGAGCACATGGCGCGGATCTCGGGCGTCTCCGTGGAGGAGGCCATCACCCGGATCCACAAGGCGGGCCTGGACTCCTTCGCCGGCGCCGGCGCCGAGCTGCTGCCGGAGCGGCCGCGCAAGGCGATCGCCCCGCTGAAGGAGTCCGGCGAGCGCTGGCTGGAGATCATGGAGATCGCCCACGGCCTCGGCGTGGAGTCCACCTCCACCATGCTGATGGGCACCGGCGAGACCAACGCCGAGCGGATCGAGCACCTGCGGATGATCCGTGACGTGCAGGACCGCACCGGCGGCTTCCGGGCCTTCATCCCGTACACCTACCAGCCGCAGAACAACCACCTGAAGGGCTCGACCCAGGCCACCGTCTTCGAGTACCTGCGGATGATCGCGATCGCCCGCCTGTTCCTCGACAACGTCGCCCACATCCAGGGCTCCTGGCTCACCACCGGCAAGGAGGCCGGCCAGCTGTCGCTGCACTACGGTGCGGACGACCTCGGCTCCGTGATGCTGGAGGAGAACGTCGTCTCGGCGGCGGGCGCCAAGCACCGCTCCAACCTCACCGAGCTGATCCACCTCATCCGGGCCGCCGACCGCGTCCCGGCCCAGCGCTCGACCACGTACGAGCACCTGCGGGTGCTGGACGACCCGGCCAACGACCCGGTCGACCCGCGGGTCGCCTCGCACATCGCCTCCACGGCGATCGAGGGCGGCACCGCGCACCCGGAGCTGAAGATCCTGGACAACTGAGTCCTCCCCCCCTCCCGGTGTCGTTGCCGTCGAAGCCGAAGGCGCTGTCGTGCTGACTCTGCACCGGGCGGCGTTCGTGCTGCCCGACCCCGCCGATCCCACCGCCCCGTCCATCGCCGACGGGGCGGTGGTGGTGCGCGGCGAGCTGGTGGAGGCGGTCGGTCCGTACGGGGAGCTGGCGGCCGCGCACCCGGGCGCGCGGGTGCGGGACTGGGGCGCGGCCGTGCTCGCCCCCGGGCTGTGCAACCCGTACGGGCACTGGCTGCTGGAACGCGCGTACCACCCGGATCCGCGGGAGGAGATCGGCCTCGAACCGGTGGCGGACGGGTTGGTCGGGTCCGCGGACGAGGTGCGGTGCGGGGCCAGCGCGCGGCGGGGGCTGCAGCGGATGCTCGGGTACGGGGTGACGGCGGTGGCCGGGCCCTTCGAGCGGGCCTCGGTGCGGACGGCGGTGGCGCGGTCGGGGGTCGTGGGGCTGCCCGGTCGTTCCGCGCCGCTCCGGGGGGCCGGCGGCGCGGGTGACGCGGTTGGTGCTGGTGGCGCTGGTGGCGCTGGTGGCGCGGACGGCGCGGGTGGTGTGTGCGCTGCGGGCGAGGGGCCGCTGGACCCGCTGGCCGTCCTGCCGTTGGCGGAGGCCGTGCACGGGCGGGTGGCGGCCGGGGGCCGGGCGGACTTCGCGGTGTTCGCGGCCGCGGGCGGCGGGCGCGCCGAACCGGTGGTGGGCGGGTGCCTGGCCACGGTGCTGGGCGGGCGGTTGGTGTACCGCCGGCGGTGAGACGGTCGTCACGGCGGGTGTGACGTACTCGTCAGTAGACGGATTTCCTTGTGACGTACGGGACTTCCTTCGTGTGCACCCGAACTCCGGTGCCGGTCCCGGGGAGTGATTGCCCCTTCGTCGTGACCTGAGGGGCCGCCAGCGGATACGATCCCGGACAGCTCACTCCGTACCCTCACCACACCACTGCCCGCGCCCGCGGGCGGCGGGGCCGTGTCCCCGGCCCCGAAGGCAAGCCAGGACAGGAAGCATGCGAACCGCGACCGTTCCCCCGCCGCGCACCCCGCGGTTGGGCCGTGGTTGGTACCTCGCCGCCGTGCTCAGCGCCGTGCTGGCCGTCGGCATGTGCCTGCTCGGTTGGCGCCAGGCCGACCAGGCCGACCGGATCGAGGCGCACCCGGTGAGAGTCGAGGGGGTCGTCACCCAGCTCCCGACCGGCGGCGGCACCTACAGCGCCGTCAGCTACCGGGCCGGCGGCGAGCCGCACACCGCGGCCGCGCTGCCGCTCTCGGACGGCGCCAGGGTCGGCGACCGGGTCTGCCTGGAGCACGCCGCCGACGACCCCGGCGCGGTGCGGATCTGCGGCGACACCTACCCGCAGCCGGTCGGCGTGGGCCTGGCCCGGTTCAGCGTGCCGGTGGCCGTCGTGCTCTTCGTGATCTGCGTGCTGCGCATCCGGCGGCACCACAAGGCCCTCGCCGTCCGCGGCGGGCAGGGGAAGCTGGCCGCCAACCTCGCGCTGGCGACGGGGGCGCTGGCGGACGGGATGCCCGCGATAACCCACGGGAAGCGGTCGCGCCGACGGCGGCGCGCGGGCGGGCGGCGCGCCCAGCACTGACGGGGGGCGTGCCCCGTTGGCCGGGGTGTCCGTGCGAGGGTGAACAATGGGGGCGTGACCCGAGCCTCTCTGGACAAGCAGCCGCACGAAGTCGCCGCCATGTTCGACGACGTCGCGGCCAAGTACGACCGCACCAACGACGTGCTCTCCCTCGGCCAGGCCCGCGCCTGGCGCCGGGCGGTGGCCGAGGCGGTGGACGCCGGACCGGGGGACCTCGTGCTCGACCTCGGGGCCGGCACCGGCACCTCCTCGCTGCCCTTCGTCGAGGCGGGGGCGCGGGTCGTCCCGTGCGACTTCTCGGTCGGCATGCTCACCGAGGGCAAGCACCGCCACCCCGAGCTGGCGCTCACCGCCGGCGACGCCACCCGGCTGCCGTTCGCGGACGACACCTTCGACTCGGTGACGATCTCCTTCGCGCTGCGCAACGTCCAGGACACCGACGCGGCGCTGCGCGAGATGCAGCGGGTCACCAAGCCCGGCGGCAGGCTGGTGATCTGCGAGTTCTCCACCCCGACCTGGACGCCGTTCCGGACGGTCTACACCGAGTACCTGATGCGCGCGCTGCCGCCGGTGGCCACCGCCGTCAGCAGCAACCCGGAGGCGTACGTCTACCTCGCCGAGTCCATCCGGGCCTGGCCGGACCAGCCGGGGCTGGCCGCCAAGCTGCAGGACAACGGCTGGTCGAAGGTCGCCTGGCGGAACCTGACCGGCGGGATCGTCGCGCTGCACCGGGCGTACAAGACCGCGTAGCCGGGCGGGGGCGGGGGCGGGGCGGTCGGTTTTCGGATCGGTTCGGTTCCCGGTTCCCGGTTCGGTCCCGGGCCGTGGCTCGGTCCGGTGGTCGGTGCTGTCGGCGGTTGGTGGTGTCGGCGGTCGGTGGTTGGTGTTTCCGGCGGTCGGTGGCCGCGTGGTGCCGGCGGACGGGGGCGGGGGCGCGTCCGGTGGCGTGAGCGGAACTAGACTGCCGGAGACAGAGCCGCCGTCCCCCCGCCGCAGTTCCAGGAGTGTGTCCACGTGTCCGAGACCGCAGCCGATCTGACGAAGCCGGACAGCCCCGTGGAGAGCACGGCCGACGTCATCGTGGTCGGTGCGGGCCCGGCCGGCTCCACCACCGCGTACTACCTGGCCCAGGCCGGGCTGGACGTGCTGCTGCTGGAGAAGACCGCCTTCCCGCGCGAGAAGGTCTGCGGCGACGGCCTGACCCCGCGTGCCACCAAGCAGCTGGTGGACATGGGCATCGACGTCTCCACCGAGAACGGCTGGCTGCACAACAAGGGCCTGCGCATCATCGGCGGCGGCGTCCGGCTGGAGCTGGACTGGCCCGAGCTGTCCTCCTTCCCCGACTACGGCCTGGTGCGCAAGCGCGCCGACTTCGACGAGCTGCTGGCCCGTCAGGCCGAGAAGGCCGGCGCGCGGCTCTACGAGCGCTGCAACGTCAGCGGGCCGGTCCTGGACGAGCGCACCGGCCGGATCGTCGGCGTCACCGCCAAGCTCGGCGACGAGAAGCGGCCGGTCACCTTCCGGGCCCCGCTGGTGGTCGCCGCCGACGGCAACTCCACCCGGCTCTCGCTCGCCATGGGCCTGCACCGGCGCGAGGACCGCCCGATGGGCGTCGCCTACCGCACCTACTTCACCTCGCCGCGCCACGACGACGACTACCTGGAGTCCTGGCTGGAGCTGTGGGACACCCGCGACGGCCAGCGCAAGCTGCTGCCCGGGTACGGCTGGGTCTTCGGCATGGGCGACGGCACCTCCAACGTCGGCCTCGGCATCCTCAACTCCTCGCCCGCGTTCGGCGAGCTGGACTGGCGCGAGGTGCTCAAGGCCTGGTGCGCCGGCATGCCGGAGGAGTGGGGCTACACCCCCGAGAACATGACCGAGCCGATCCGCGGTGCCGCGCTGCCGATGGCCTTCAACCGGCAGCCGCACTACACCCGCGGGCTGCTGCTCGTCGGCGACGCGGGCGGCATGGTCAACCCGTTCAACGGCGAGGGCATCGCCTACGCGATGGAATCCGGCCAGATCGCCGCCGGGGTCATCGTGCAGGCCCTCGCCCGGGTCACCGACGGCGGCCGCGAGCGTGCCCTCCAGGCCTACCCGCGCATCCTCAAGGACGTGTACGGCGGCTACTACACGCTGGGCCGCGCCTTCGTGAAGCTCATCGGCAACCCCAAGGTGATGCAGATCGCCACCCAGCGCGGCCTCACCCACCCGATGCTGATGCGCTTCACCCTCAAGCTGCTCGCCAACCTCACCGACCCGCAGGGCGGCGACGCGATGGACCGCGTGATCAACGGCCTGGCCCGGGTCGCCCCGAACGCCTGACGCCTGAGAGAGTGTTGGGTAATCGGGTGACTACTGGTGCTTGAGGTCGTCGGCGAGGCGGCGGGCTGCTTCGGTCTCGATGGGGCCGCGTGGTTCGATCTCCTCGCCGGCGAGGCGCGCGGCCATGAGCCGGATCATGGCGACCTTGATCATCGCTTCGGCGTGCGCGGTCTTGCGCTCGTAGTCCCGTGCCAACCGTCTGCACCGTCCCAGCCAGGAGAATGTCCGCTCGACCACCCACCTGCGGGGCAGCACCCGGAAGCCTTTCACATCCGCGTTGCGCGGCACCGCGACGATCTCCACACCCTCCCGCTCCGCCGCCCAGGCGACAAGTCCGGCGTCGACCACGTTGACATAGCCGCCGTCGACCCAGACCAGCCCGACCTGCGGAAACTCCTCCCGGATCCCGGTGAGGACCAGCTTCGCGCCCGCCCGGTCCTGCACCGAGGCCGAATGCACCACCGCCCGCAGCACGAGCCCGCAGGTGTCCACCAGCAGGTGCCGCTTGCGGCCCCGCACGCGCTTGCCCGCGTCGTAGCCGATCGCCTCGCCGCCCTGGTGGCTGCGGGCCGACTGCGAGTCCAGCACCGCCGCCGAAGGCTGCGGATCCCGCCCGTCCGCCACCCGGACCCGCTCGCGCAACGCATCGTGGACCCGGCCCCAAGTCCCGTCCGCCGTCCAGGCACGGAACCACCGGTAGGCCACGTCCCACGGCGCCAGATCGTGCGGCACCAGCCGCCACGCGCATCCACTGACCAGCACGTACAGCACCGTGTCCACGACCAGCCGCCGCGGGAACTTCAGCCGCCGACCCGCCCGACGGGGATCCCGCATCGGAAGCAGCGGCTCGATCACCGCCCACTGGGAGTCCGTCAACGACGAGTCGTACAACGGCTTGCACGCACAGACACACATGGCGGTGATCTTCGCGGACTCCAAGTCCGAGGCCGCCCGGGCACTCATCGAGTCCGGTCGGACGGTGGTGGTCGAGTCCTACTTCCCGCGCACGATCGCCACGCACAGGGCCATGG
>NZ_JBEXJK010000009.1:0-54767 GCF_040609095.1 Kitasatospora sp. NPDC004799 | reverse complement strand
GGTCGGCGCCGGCCGCGTCGTAGCCGGTGAAGAGGTCGGTCAGGCCGGCCGGGGGCTCGCGCCAGCCGGAGGGCGGCGGGGCGGGCTGGCTGCGGCCGATCCGCAGGGAGGCGAGCCGGGGCAGGTCGGTGCGGCGGTCCAGGTCGGCGGTGGACAGGGCGAGGCGCACGCCCGTCCAGTCCTCGCCGGTGCGCTGGGCGACGGCGGCGCGCAGCACCAGGTGGGCGGTGTCGGCGCCGGTCCGGTAGGACAGCCGGTAGGCGGGCACCCAGCGGGCGGCCGGGACGCCGTACTCCAGTTCCAGCTCCAGGTCCACGTCGGCGGGGTCTGCGGTGTCCGTGGGGTCTGCGGTGTCCTGGGGGTCCGTCGGGTTCGTGGGGTCCGTCGGGTCCGTCGGGTTCGTGGCGGTGAGGGTGAGCAGGACGGTGGTGCTGGTCCCGACCGGCTCGGCCCGGTCGGCGGTGGACGCCCGCTCCAGCCGGTCGGCGGCCAGATCGCGCTCGTGGTCGGCGAGTTCGAGCTCCTGGGTGAGCTCCTCGGCGTGCCGCTGGAGCCGGGCCAGCCGCTCGTCGACGAAGTCGGCGAGCTCCAGCCAGGCGTCGGCGGGCGTACGGCGCAGCGGCTCGTCGCGGCGGCGCTGCGGCGGGACGGCGCGCAGCGCGGCGGTCTCGGCGATCGTGGCGTGGACCAGCCGCAGGCGCTCGGCGAGCGCGCTGCGGTGCTCGTTGGCCTCGTCCAACGCCTGCTGCAGGGCCGGGAGTTCGTCCGGATCGCGGAGTTCGGCGAGCAGTTCGAGGCGGGCCTCGGTGACGGCGGCGCCGGGCGGTCCGGAGAGCACCCGGGCGCGCAGCGAGTGGCCGTCCAGGGCGGTGGGCAGGCCGGTCAGCCGCAGCCGTCCGTCCGGCGGGACCGGCACGGTGGCCCGTCGGCGGCACACCGCGCCCTCGGCGTACACCACGACGGAGTCCAGGACCGACGGGTGGGCCGGTGCGGCGGGCGGTTTCGACTGCCCGCTCCGGCCGCTGTGCTGATCGTCCATGCGCAACCCCTTCGTTCGCGTTTCGCCTGCCGCCCGGCGCTCGTGGTGCGGCTCGTGCTGCCGTTCGTCGTACGGCTCGTGCTGCCGCGCGGGCTTCCGGGCGGCCCGCGCGTCCTGCCCTCCTCGGTGCTGCCCGCGCCTTCCCTTCTCCGTTCTCCCCGGTTCCCCCTCGGGCGGCCAGTCTGCCCGGCTCCGGGGTGGGCGTCGTGGGATTTCCGGATCGGGATCTCCGGCGGCGGCGCGTGCACGGTGTGGGACGGGGGCGGGCCCGTGACGGTTGCCGGCAGCGCAAACTGCCGGGGCCGCCGTCCCGGTTGCCGGGCAGCGGGTGGGGACTTCGGCGGGGTGGATGAGGGAGGATGGGGCGCGGGTGCTCCCGGACGGTCCCGGCACCTGTCGAGAATCGTGAGGAGAGCGACCCGCCATGCGCACTGCCGTCGTCGTCGGCACCGGACTGATCGGCACCTCCGCCGCGCTCGCGCTGACCGCCCGCGGGCTGACGGTCCATCTGGAGGACGCCGACCCGGACGCGGCCCGCACCGCCGAGTCGCTCGGCGCCGGCATCACCGACCCGGTCGACGGCCCGGTGGACCTGGCGATCATCGCCGTGCCGCCCGCGCTGGTCGGCCGGGTGCTGGCCGACTGCCAGCGCCGCAACCTGGCGCACTGGTACACCGACGTCGCCAGTGTGAAGGCCGGCCCGGGCAGCGAGATCGCCGAGCTCGGCTGCGACACCGTCCACTACATCGGTAGTCACCCGATGGCCGGCCGCGAGCGCTCCGGCCCGCTGGCCGCCCGCGCCGACATCTTCGAGGGCCGCCCCTGGGTGCTCACCCCGACCGCGGACACCGACACCGAGACGCTCAACGCCGCGCTGGAACTGGTCGCGCTCTGCGGCGCGGTGCCGATCGTGATGGACGCCGCCGAGCACGACCGGGCCGTCGCCCTGGTCTCGCACGCCCCGCAGCTGGTCTCCTCGCTGGTCGCGGCCCGGCTGGAGAACGCCGACGAGACCGCCATAAGGCTCTCCGGCCAGGGTGTGCGCGACGTCACCAGGATCGCCGCCTCCAACCCCGGCATGTGGGTCGACATCCTCTCCGCCAACGCGGGCGCGGTCGCCGACGTCCTGGAGGGCGTGGCCCGCGACCTCGGCGAGACGGTCACCGCGCTGCGCGCGATGGAGGCCGCCGAGGAGACCGAGCGCCAGGCGGGCGCGGCCGGCATCGAGGCGGTCATGCGGCGCGGCAACACCGGCCAGGCCCGCATCCCCGGCAAGCACGGCGCGCCGCCCACCCGGTACGAGACCGTGGCGGTCGTGCTGGGCGACCAGCCGGGCGAGCTGGGCCGGCTGTTCGGGGAGGTCGGCGAGGCCGGGGTCAACATCGAGGACGTCGACATCGAGCACTCGACCGGGCAGCAGGTCGGCTTCGTCCAGCTGTCGGTGGCGCCGACGGCGGTGAAGCGGCTGACCAAGGCGCTGCGGGCGAGCGGCTGGAGCGTCCGGGACTGAGGTCCGGGGCGGGGGTCGGGGCCCGGGTCGGGGCCCGGGGCGGGGGGTCGGTCGGTCGGTCGGGGCCCGGGTCGGCCGGTCGGGGCCGATCGGTCGGGGCGAGGGCGGGGGCTGGCCGGGGCCGATCGGTCGGGGACGATCGATCGGGGGAGGCCGTCAGCCCGGACGGCGGCGGAGAGTGTTGCGGCGGCGGTCCATTAACCTTGAGGGAGACAGTCCCCGGCCGCCCGCCTGCCCAGGCCCCGGCTCCCATGCTCAGAGAGAGGTTCGCCCCGTGGACACTGCCGACCGAGCGCACGCCCCGGTCGTCGTCGCCATCGACGGACCCTCCGGCTCCGGCAAGTCGACCGTCTCGCGCGCCGTCGCGGCCCGGCTGGGCCTGAGCTTCCTGGACACCGGCGCCATGTACCGGGCGATGACCTGGTGGATGCTGGCCAACGAGGTCGACGTCGAGGACGCGGAGGCGGTGGCCGTCGCGTGCGGCAAGCCGGTGATCGTCTCCGGCACCGACGCCGACGGCCCCACCATCACGGTGGACGGCCAGGACGTGTCCGGCCCGATCCGCGGCCCCGAGGTCACCGCCAAGGTCAGCGCCGTGTCCGCGGTGCCGGCCGTGCGGTCCCGGCTGGTCGAGCTCCAGCGCGGCTGCGCCGAGGTCGCCGAGCGCGGCATCGTCGCCGAGGGCCGGGACATGGGGACCGTGGTGTTCCCGGACGCCACCGTCAAGGTCTTCCTGACCGCCTCCGAGGAGGCCAGGGCCGCGCGCCGGGCGGCCGAGCTGCGCGCCAAGGGCGTGGACGAGGCGACCATTACCGCGATGGCCGCCGACCTCGCCCGCCGCGACGCCGCCGACTCCTCCCGGAAGACGGCCCCGCTGACCCAGGCCGCGGACGCGGTCCTGGTGGACACCAGCGACCTCACCCTGGAGCAGGTGATCGACCGGATCGCCGGACTGGTGGAGGAGCGGGCCGGACTGTCCGCGGTCTGACCGGCTGCCGTCGGTCCGACCAGGACCGGCCCGAACCCCTCGGGCCGGCCGACGAGTGAACCGCGGGCCGTCGAGGTGCCGCGGAGACAACCATCGCGCTGCCCCGAGCGGGGCGGGTACGCACGGCACGCCCCTGGGAAGGGCCGGGCCGGGAAACGGAACAGACGAACATGACCGCAGAGCACGCCGCCACCGGCCCCGGTGAGCTGGACGCCGCCGACTACGCCGAGTTCATGGCGCTCGCCGCCGAGGAGGGCTTCGACCTCGACGGCTTCGACGCCGTGGACGGCGCCGAGCCCGTCCGACTGCCGGTGCTGGCCGTCGTCGGCCGCCCGAACGTCGGCAAGTCGACCCTGGTGAACCGCATCATCGGCCGCCGCGAGGCCGTCGTCGAGGACAAGCCGGGCGTCACCCGCGACCGGGTCACCTACGAGGCCAGCTGGAACGGCCGCCGCTTCAAGGTGGTCGACACCGGCGGCTGGGAGATCGACGTCCTCGGCATCGACGCCATGGTCGCCGCCCAGGCCGAGCTGGGCATCGAGCAGGCCGACGCGGTGCTGTTCGTCGTGGACGCCACCGTCGGCGCCACCGACACCGACGAGGCCCTGATCAAGCTCATCCGCCGGGCGGGCAAGCCGACCGTCCTGTGCGCCAACAAGGTCGACGGCCCCTCCACCGAGGCCGAGGCCGCCTACCTGTGGTCGCTCGGCCTGGGCGAGCCGTACCCGGTCTCCGCCCTGCACGGCCGCGGCTCGGGCGACCTGCTGGACGCCGTCATGGACGCGCTGCCCGAGGCCCCGCCGCAGACCTTCGGCGACGCGGCCCCCGGCGGCCCGCGCCGCATCGCGCTGATCGGCCGGCCCAACGTCGGCAAGTCCAGCCTGCTGAACAAGGTCGCGGGCGAGGAGCGCGTGGTCGTCAACGAGCTGGCCGGCACCACCCGTGACCCGGTCGACGAGATGATCGAGCTCGGCGGCAAGACCTGGAAGTTCGTGGACACCGCCGGCATCCGCCGCCGGGTCCACCTGACCGCCGGCGCCGACTTCTACGCCTCGCTGCGCACCGCCGCCGCGCTGGAGAAGGCCGAGGTCGCGGTCGTCCTGATCGACGCCAGCGAGACCCTCGCCGAGCAGGACACCCGGATCATCTCGATGGCCGTCGAGGCCGGGCGCGCCGTCGTCGTCGCGTACAACAAGTGGGACCAGCTCGACGAGGAGCGCCGCTACTACCTGGAGCGCGAGATCGAGCGCGACCTCGTCCAGGTGCAGTGGGCCCCGCGGGTCAACGTGTCGGCCAAGACCGGCCGGCACATGGAGAAGCTCGTCCCGGCGATCGAGACCGCGCTGGAGGGCTGGGAGACCCGCATCCCGACCGCGCGCCTGAACGCCTTCCTGGGCGAGCTGGTCGCCGCCCACCCGCACCCGATCCGCGGCGGCAAGCAGCCGCGCATCCTGTTCGGCACCCAGGCGGGCGTCCGTCCGCCGCGCTTCGTGCTGTTCGCCTCGGGCTTCCTGGAGGCCGGCTACCGGCGCTTCATCGAGCGCCGGCTGCGGGAGGAGTTCGGGTTCGTGGGGACGCCGATCTCGATCTCGGTGCGGGTCCGGGAGAAGCGCAAGAAGAAGTAGCAGGAGCGGTAGCGGCGGCCGGACGGGAACGGCCGGTCCGCCGCGACCGACGGCCGGAGGGCCTCGCCACGGTGGTGGCGGGGCCCTCCGGCATGTTCGGGGGTGTGGGCGGCCTGGCTCGGCTCGGCCGGGGCTTGGCGGGGGCGGGCCGGGTCTGCTGGTCGCGGCGCGGGCCGGACCGTCAGCGGAGTTCGACGGCGGGGCCCGGGGGTAGGGAGAGCATCTGGCGGTGGCGGCCGCCGGAGGCGCGGGTGGGGGCGAGGCCGGCGACCGTACCCATCACCGGGGCGGGCGCGGGTGGCGCCGGGGGTGCGGGTGCGGGGACCGGCACCGGGGGCGGGGCCGCGCCCAGGTAGCCGGCCGCGACCCAGCCCTGGCCGTTGGTGAACTGGGCTGCGGGGACGGCGGGTTGGTCCTGGGCGGGGGGTGCGGTGGCGTGGCCGGGGCCGTCGCCGGTGGGGGCGGTGGGCTCGGGGCGGCCGTGGTGGTGGCCGACGGCGTGGGCGCCGGTGCTGTGGCTGCTGGTGCTGTGGTTTCCGGTGCTGTGGCTGCCGGTGGCGTGGCTGCCGGCGTGGGGGGTGACGTGGGTGCCGGCGTGGCCGATGGCGTGGGCGTGCTGTTGGGCACCGGTATGACCACCGCCGGTATGAACGGCCCCGGCATGGCCGGGCTGTTGGCCGCCGGCGAGGCCCGCGCCGGAGCCGTGGTGCTGGTGGCTCGGCATGAACTGGGGGAGGCCCGGCACCTGGCCCGCGAGGGTGTGGAAGGCCTGCTGCTGGGGCGGGTACGGGCGCTGCTCGCCGGGCAGCGGGTAGCCGTCGCGGACCGCGAAGCCGGTGAACTTCAGGTCCTCCTCGCCCGAGCGGTCGCCGGGCAGGGCACGGAAGAGGCGCCGGTACTCGGAGTACAGCTCGTCGTAGATCGGCGTGGCGGAGTGCGGGTGCTCGGCGTCGTACGACGGGCGCATGCCCGGGATCGAGCGCGAGGCGGTGGCGGACCGGCCGGGGGACGCGGAGACGTCGTAGCTGTACACGTAGGGGCCAACGAGCGAGAGGGGCGGGGGATGCGGGGCGTGGTGGCGCGGGTGCGTCCACGCGCCGGAGTGCGGGAAGGGCGGACGCGCCGGGCGGAGGGTGGTCACGCCGGGGGTGCGACGGGCGTGCGGGGGTGACGGAGATGGCGGGGACGGCGGAGCGGCGGCGGGTCTGCCGGGGGTGCCGGGGCGGCGGCGAGGGTGACGGGGCGGCGCGGGGGTGCTGGCGGCGGTGGGGCTTCAGGGCGCGGTGGACGCGCGCCCGCCGGAAGGCGGCCACGGGGAGGCCGCCTTCCGGCGGGTCGGCGCGGGGAGCCGGATCAGGTGCCGGCGAGCGGGAGGGAGGCGGCGACCACCTGGCCCAGCGCCACTGCCCGCTCCAGCGCCTGCCGCAGCAGGTCCTCGCGGGGCTGGCGGCCGACCAGGCCGGCCGGGACGGCGTACATCGTCACCTCGGAGAGCTGGCTCGCGGCCATCCGCCAGGCGTCGGTGACCTGGAGCGGCTGGTGCGCCTGCCACCAGCCGGTGCTGCCGCCCGCCGCGGCGGGCTGGAGGATCGCGTGCAGCTTGCCCATCGCGACCAGGACCGACCAGCCGGGCAGCTGGTCCGGGGTCTCGTCCAGGTCGGTGACGGGCTGGAAGCCGGCGTCCTGGAGCAGGTCGAGGAACTCGTCCTCGCCCGAGGTGCTGCCGGGCCGGCCGACCGGACCGGTCGGCTCGACCACCAGCGAGGCGTGCCCGACCTTGCCGTGCAGCACCAGCCCGCAGGTGATGCCGAGGATGGCGGCCTGGCCGGGGGCGCTCGGCTGGGTCTGGGCGGGGCCGACGGGCGCGGCCGGCGCCGGGGCGGGCGCGTTCGGCACGACGGCGGGGACGGCGAGGTCCGGGCCGCCGGGCTGGGACTGGTTGATGCTGCGGACGGCGCCGACCAACTGCTCCTCGGAGACCGGTACGACCTGGGAGGGGATGCAGCGGGCGTGCGCGAAGGCGAGGACGGCGGTCTCGTCACCGACGAACAGCACGGTGCTGGTGGGCTCCACGTGGGTGTCGCCGGGGGTCCGGCAGGAGGTGCACTCGTAGCTGTCGGGGGCGCGGTCGCCGACTAGCAGGCGGTCGGCCTCGTCGTCGCCGATCTCGGACCGGACCTCGTCGCTGACGTCGAGCATGCGCGGCACAGGGTCTCCTCGGATGGGTGCGGATGGGGCTTCGGGGCTGACACGGAGAGGTCGCCATGCCCAACGGGCCCTTGTGTCAGGCGTCACGGGTGGCCGACGAGGCTGACGGGAATTGCCCCGGATCCGACCGCGCGGCGTGTTCTCGTGGTCGCAATCTGTCGATGTCGGTGCCGGGACTGCCGGAATCAAACGGTGAGGTGAGTCACGCGACCCGGATGTTTGATCTAGGAATCAACGGTTAATTCGGGCATTTCGGGCAGGATTGGTCGGTTGTTACCACCGGTAACCCTTGGCTGAGCTGGGCAGACCGTTGAAGTTTTGAAATCCCCGTCGCCCGGCTCGTAGCTTCTTGGGCGGCGCAACGAGCGCCACCCGGGTTCACCCCCGACGCACAGCCCCCCGGTCCGCCGGGCGCGGCAGGTGCCCGCCGACACGATCGCTCGAACAGATCGTCGGTGAGCGGCTGGGTGGCCGGGGCGGCAGCGGCACGTCCGACACGTGCACGGCCGTCCGACGGACGCGGCAAGCGATCGCGGCCCTTCCCAGGGCCTTGGTTCCGCATGCCCGCCCGGGGCTGTCGAGAGGAACCCCATGACCTTCCGTAACGAGACCGCCGCTGCCACCACCTCCGCCGCCACCAAGCGCAACCGCGTTCGGATGGCCGTCGTGGCGGGCGCCGCTGTCGCGGCCCTGCCGGTGGCCGGCCTCGTCACGGCCACCTCGGCCTCCGCCGCCTCCGTCGCGACCTGGGACGCCGTCGCCCAGTGCGAGAGCGGTGGCAACTGGGCCATCAACACCGGCAACGGTTTCTACGGCGGTCTGCAGTTCACCTCCAGCACCTGGGCCGCCTTCGGTGGCACCGCCTACGCCTCGCAGGCCAACCTGGCCACCAAGGCGCAGCAGATCGCCGTCGCTGAGAAGGTCCTCGCCTCGCAGGGCCCGGGCGCCTGGCCCGTGTGCTCCGTCAAGGCCGGTCTGACCAAGGGCGGCGCCCCGGCCGCCGTCGACACCTCGGCGGGCTCGACCGCCGCCAAGCCGGCCGCCCCCGCCGCTCCGGCTGCTCCGGCCGCGAAGCCCGCCGCCAAGCCGGCCGAGGCCCCGAAGGCCGCGCCCAAGGCCCAGGCCGCGCCGAAGGCCGCCGCCGCCCCCAAGGCCGAGGCCCAGAAGTCCGCGCCGAAGGCCGACCAGGGCGCCAAGTCCTGGAACCGCTCGAACGACGCCAAGCCGGCCGCCAAGGGCAGCTACACCGTCAAGGCCGGTGACACCCTGAGCTCCATCGCCGCCGCGCAGGGCCTGGACTGGCACGACCTGTACCAGAACAACGCCAAGGTCGTCGGTGGCAACCCCGACCTGATCTTCCCGGGCCAGACCCTCAGCATCTGAGGTCTCCCCGGCTCGGGCACCTGAGGACTCGTGCGTGGCCGCACCGTCCGGGTGCCGGACGGCACCGACGTACGGATGTGCTGATGTGTCGACGTTCCGATGTGTCTGCTGTGTCGGGATGTCCGCGTTCCGACGTACCGATGTGCTCGGCTTCCACGGCCGCTTCTCCGCCGCGCGGGTCACTCCGCCGGTCGGGGGAGCGGCCGTCGGCGTTTCGCGGCGTTCGGCCGAGTGCCCGGGCGGTGGGAGCGTGGCGCGTCTAGGGTCGGCTGCCGTGCCACATTCCTGTGATGAACGTATGGGCCGAGGTCGGTTCGTGGTGGGCGTGGCCGCCGCCGTGGCGGTGCTGCTGGCTCTCCCGTCGGGCGGGGTACGGGCCGGGGCGGCCGTCCCGGTCGCCGACCTGGTCTGGGACGCGCTCGCCGACTGCGAGAGCGGCGGCGACTGGCGGGCGGACACCGGCAACGGCCTCTACGGCGGCCTGCAGATCCGGACGTCCACCTGGGCGGAGCTCGGCGGTCCGCGCTTCGCCGACCGGCCGGACCACGCGAGCCGGCGGGAGCAGACGACGGTCGGCGAGGAGATCGTCCGCCGCCAGGGGTGGGAGGCCTGGCCGTCCTGCGCCCGGGAGCTGGGGCTGCTCGGGGGTGCGCCCGCCGCCGGCGGGCCGGGGCCCGGGTAGCCGCGGTGCGGGAGGATGGTGGGGTGATCCAGGGCGAGCTGTTCAGCGACCCGGGCGAGCCCCGGGGCGGGTCCGCAGGCGGGCGCGAGCGCTCCGAGCCGGCCCCCGGTGCCGTCCTGCTCCCCGGCTGGCTGGACCTCGACGCGCAGCGTCGGCTGGTCGCCGCCTGCCGGGAGTGGGCCCGCCCGCCGGCCGGCCTGCACACCGTGCGGATGCCCACCGGCGGGATGATGTCCGTCCGGACGGTGAGCCTCGGCCTGCACTGGTACCCGTACGGGTACCGGCGGGTCGCCGAGGACGGCGCGCCCGTCAAGCCGTTCCCGCCCCTGCTCGGGGACCTGGCGCGCAGGGCCGTCGCCGAGGCGTACGGATCCGCCGTGGGGGAGGTCGCGGGCGCGGCCTCGTACGGGCCGGACATCGCGATCGTCAACCACTACGCGCACGGCGCGAGGATGGGCCTCCACCAGGACCGCGACGAGCGGGCGGACGCGCCGGTGGTCTCGCTCTCGCTGGGCGACACCTGCGTCTTCCGGCTCGGGAACACCGAGACCAGGACCCGCCCGTGGACCGACCTGGAGCTGCGCGGCGGGGACCTGCTGGTGTTCGGCGGTCCGGCCCGGTTCGCGTACCACGGGGTGGTGCGGACGCTGCCGGGGACGGCCGATCCGGCGCTGGGGCTGGTCGGGCGGCTCAACATCACGGTGCGGGAGTCGGGGCTGGGGTAGTCGGTGGGGTGGGGTCCCGTCGCCCGCGGGCCTTGCCTTGCCGTGCCGTGCCGTGCCTTGCCTTGCGGTCCGTCACCTGTTCGTCGACTCGTCTACTCGTTCGAGTGAACTGGGTGCTCCGGACCGCTGCGCGGGAATGACCCGGGTCGCCGGAGAATTCGAGTGAGCTGGAGAATTCGTTCGGAGTCCGAGAGGAAGCGTGCGCATGGGAACCCCCGTCGACGACCTTGTCGATCTGCTCGACCTTGAGCAGATCGAACTCAACATCTTTCGTGGGCGCAGCCCCGAGGAGGCGCTGCAACGGACGTTCGGCGGCCAGGTCGCCGGGCAGGCGCTGGTCGCGGCGGGGCGCACGGTGGACGACGAGCGCCCGGTCCACTCGCTGCACGCCTACTTCCTGCGCCCCGGGGTCCCCGGCGTGCCGATCGTCTACCAGGTCGACCGGATCCGCGACGGCCGCTCCTTCACCACCCGGCGGGTGCTCGGCATCCAGGGCGGGCGGTCGATCTTCGCGCTCACCGCGGACTTCCACAGACCCGAGGCGGGCGGCATCGAGCACCAGTACCCGATGCCGTCCGTCGCCGCCCCCGAGGACCTGCCCAGCGCCCTGGACGAGGTCGGCTCCCGGCTCGGCGAGCTGCCCCCGTTCATCAGCCGCCGCCAGCCCTTCGACGTCCGCTACGTCGACCGGCTGCGCTGGACGAAGGAGGAGCTGGAGGGCGTCGAGGCGCGCAGCGGCGTCTGGCTGCGCACCAACGGCCCGCTGCCGGACGACCCGCTGATCCACGTCTGCGCCCTCACCTACGCCAGCGACATGACGCTGCTGGACGCCGTCCGCGCCCCGGTCGAGCCGCTGTGGGGCGAGCGGAGCTTCGACATGGCCTCGCTCGACCACGCGATGTGGTTCCACCAGCCGTTCCGGACGGACGACTGGCTGCTGTACCAGCAGGAGTCCCCGATCGCCCACGGCGCGCGCGGCCTGGCGCGCGGGCAGATCTTCGACCGGCACGGCCGACTGGTGGTGTCCGTGGTGCAGGAGGGGCTGTTCCGGCCGCTGAAGCGCGGCGACGGGTAGGTGGCCGGGTGGCCGGGCTCGTGCGCCGTGTTGCGCCCTCGTGTGCCCTGCCTGCTGCCCGTGTCGGTGCGTTGCCGCCGTGTTGCGGTTTCGGCGGCTCCGGCCCGGCCGGAATGATCCGTCCGTGCGGACGGTGTTGTGGATGAGCGAGACGGACGGCCCGAACGACGGGCCGTCCGCGGACCGACCGGGAGGGTGACCCGATGACGGCGACGGCCGCGGAGGACTGGAAGCACTGGAGCGACGGCCGGGCGGCGACGGTGAGCGCGCCGCACGGCCAGCTCGCACTCACCGGCACGCACTGGCTGGAGCCCGAGCCCGCCGAGATCCCCGGCCTGCCCGGGCGCTGGTGGGCCGACGCCGAGGGCGTCCGGGTCCGCGCGGCGGCGTCCGACGGCATCACGGTCCACGGCGCCGGAGCCCCCGTGGAGGGCGAGGTGCTGCTCCGCCCGGACACCGACCCGGCCGCCGACACCGCCACCCTGGGCGCCCTGCTGCTCGTCCCGATCGAGCGCGAGGGCGAGCCGGCCCTGCGGGTCTTCGACCCGGCCGCGCCCCGCCGGGCGGCGTTCGCGGGCATCTCCGCCTACCCGTACGCGCCCGAGTGGGCGGTCTCCGCCGTCTTCACCCCGTTCGAGGACGGCGACGCGCGGTCGGTCGTGGTCCCGAACGCCGACGGCCGGGAGCGCCCGCTGGCCGTATCCGGGCAGATCGCCTTCACCGTGGCGGGCGAGCACCGCACCCTGACGGTCAGCCGCTCGGGGCGGCGGCTCAGCGGCGTGATCGCGGACGCCACCAGCGGCATCGACACCTACCGCTTCCGCTTCATCACCCTGCCGGAGCCGGACGCCGAGGGCCGCACCGTCCTCGACCTCAACCGGGCCTACCTGCCGCCGTGCGCCTTCTCGGACCACTTCATCTGCCCGTTCCCGCCGCCGGGCAACCGGCTGGACTTCGCGGTGGAGGCGGGGGAGAAGCAGGTGCTGAGCCGGTAGGGGGCCGTGGGCGGGGGGTCTGCGGGTGGTCTTGCGGGTGGTCTGCGGGCGGGCCCCTGGCGGGACCGGGCGGGCCGGGGGTTCCGCCGGTGCCGGGCCCCGGTGCGGGGCTGCGCGGGGGCGGAGCGGAGCATGGGGGACTATGTCGAACGATCAACATTCCACGCCCGCCGGTTCCTCCACGCCCTCCCCGGCCGCCGCCGTCCCCTCGTCTCCCTCCGCCTCCGTCCCGTCGTCTCCCTCCGCCTCCTCCTCCCCTGAACCCGAACCCGATCCCGGGCCAGGGGAGGTGCCGGGGGCCGGCTCACCCTGGTACCGGCGGGCGTTCGCCGACCTCAGCCCGCTGCGCGACCACCCCGACTACCGCCGGGTCTGGGCCGGGCAGGCCGTCTCCTCCATAGGCCAGCAGATGACGGCCGTCGCCGTCTCCGTCCAGGTCTACGATCTGACCGGCTCCGCCTTCGCGACCGGCCTGGTCGGCATCTTCTCGCTCGTCCCGCTGGTCGCCTTCGGCCTCTACGGCGGCGCGATCGCCGACACCGTCGACCGGCGCCGACTGGGCCTGATCGGCTCGGCCGGTCTGGCCGCCGTCTCCGCCGTCCTGGCCGCGCAGGCACTGGCTGGCCTCGGCCTGGTCGCCGTCCTGTACGCCGCCGTCGCCGTCCAGGCCGGCTTCTTCGCGATCAGCTCGCCCGCCCGCTCGGCGATGATCCCCCGCCTGGTGCCCAGCCACCAGCTCCCGGCGGCGAACGCGCTGAACACCGTCAGCATGAACCTCGGCCTCACCGTCGGCCCGATGCTCGGCGGCGTCCTCATCGGCGCGTACGGCGCCCAGGCCGCCTACCTGATCGACACCGTCGCCTTCACCGGCACCCTCTACGCGATGTGGCGCCTGCCCGCCATGCGGCCGCTCGGCGATCGCAAGGGCCGCGCCTCCGTCCTCGACGGCCTCCGCTTCCTGCGCGAGCAGCCCAACCTGCGCACCAGCTTCCTCGCCGACCTGGCCGCCATGGTCTTCGGCATGCCGCGCGCCCTCTTCCCGGCCATCGCGGTCACCTTCTACGGCGGCGACGCCGGCACCGTCGGCCTGCTGGTCTCCGCCCCGGCCGTCGGCGCCCTGATCGGCGCGCTCTTCTCCGGCTGGGTCGGCCGCGTGCACCGCCAAGGCCTCGCCGTGCTCGCCGCCGTCGCAGCCTGGGGCCTGGCCATCGCGGCCTTCGGCGCCCTCCACAACCTCTGGCTCGGCCTGCTGCTGCTCGCGGTCGCGGGCTGCGCCGACACCGTCAGCATGATCTTCCGCAACACGATGATGCAGGTCGCGGCCCCGGACGAGATGCGCGGCCGGCTCCAGGGCATCTTCATCGTCGTCGTGGCCGGCGGCCCCCGCCTCGGCGACTTCGAGTCCGGCACCGTCGCGGCCCTCACCAACCCGGCCACCTCCGTGATCACCGGCGGCCTCGCCTGCGTCGCCGCCGTCCTCCTCCTCGCCGCCCGCCGCCCCGCCTTCCTCACCTACGACGCCCGCCGCCCCACCCCCTGACCCCACCCGCCCGAACCTGGCAGCGAGCACCCCCCGACGTGCTGTATTGTTTTCCACGTCGCCGGGACAACCGGAGATAAGGTCGAGAAGCCCACAGCAGAGCCCCCCAGGCCCCGCTGCAGGCGCCGAGACCACGGGACGTGGCGCAGCTTGGTAGCGCACTTGACTGGGGGTCAAGGGGTCGCAGGTTCAAATCCTGTCGTCCCGACAGTGATGTCGGTTGTGAGAGCGGGTACTTGGGAAACCAGGTGCCCGCTCTTGCTGGTTTTGGGGCCCGTTTTCTGGTCCCGGGCAGTTTCCAATGTGGTCCCCAGGTTTGGCCGCAGGTGTGTCGCCACCCGTTGCTCCAGTGGCTGGTGTGTGGATTGTTCTTCGATCTCAAGGTGAAGTGCGAGCTCTCCTGCCGTTTTGCTGGAGCGAGGCGTGGTGGCGCACTTGACCTTTGGTCAAGTGGGTCAAACTGGTTCATATCGGGTCACTTCTAAGGCCCTTCTGGCGCCTACTGCTTGCCGTGGTGTGAATCGGGCAGCATCAGAGCGGCTTGTCAGCGGCCATTGCGAGGCGATGGCAGTTACGGCGTGTTACCAGTGGCGGGTGATCGGCCGTCGCGTTGGAGCTTCTCGAGGTGACGGGGCAGGGCTTGGCCGGCTTCCAGGATCCGGAGCACGTCGGGGTGGAAGCAGCGCTGGGTGGTGGTGATGAGCCGGTGGCCTGCGATTTCCTTGAGGATGTGCGGAAGGATGCCGGCGTCGGCTATCTAGGTCAGGCCGGTGTGGCGAAGGTCGTGGCGGCGCAGGTGTTCGTAGCCGAGATCTCGGGTGACGTCGTCCCAATGGGTGGCGTCGCGTAGGACGGCGGTGCTGATGCGACCGCCGCGCGGGCCGGTGTAGAGGCGGGCGTCCGGGTCGCCTCGCGTTGCTTGGAGCCGCCTGATGATGAGTGGGCGCAATGGTTCGATGATCGGGATGAGGCGGGCGACCCTACCCTTGTGTGCTTGTCGACCAGGCCGCCGGGGGCGGGGGTGGTCTGTCGGCGGCAGGTCAGGAGCCACTTGTCGGTATCGACGTCGCGGGCCCGGACTCCGGAGACCTCGCCGATCCTTGTGGCCGTGCAGGCACTGTGGACAACGACATCACCCCATCCGCGATAGCGGTTGTAAGAGGCCGCGACCAGGGCATCGGCGAGTTCGGTGAGGGCGTCCCAGTCGCGCAGGGCGAGGGAGCGGGGATCCCGCAGTTCGTCTTCGACTTGCTGGTATTCGCGCTGCCAGCCGGTGATGTGGGCAGGGTTTTGTTCGAGGATGCCGTCCACGATGGCCTGCTCGAAGATGCGAGAGAGCATGGCGAGGGTGTTCTTGATCGTGGAGCGGCTGCAGCCATCGGCGATCCAGCCGAAAACTGCCGCAGTGATGAGAGCGGTGGTGATCAGGCGGAGGGGGAGCCGCCCGAGCCCGGGCTCGATCCGCAGGCGCCAGTCGGCCAGGTAGGGAGCGTGAGTGGTGGTTTCCAGGCCGGTCAGGATGACCGGGAGGCGGAGGTTGACGTAGCCGCCCAATGGCATGGAGGCCAGGGATGGGAGGACAGGGCTGCCGGTGGCGTCGGCCAGGATGGTCAGCCATTGGGTGACCAGTGTTGGGTCGAGCCCATTGTGGACGGCCCCTGCCAGGAAGCTGGCCCAGGGCGGCGTTGGTGAGCGGTGAAATACGGTATCGCGAGCGCAGGGCGCTCGGCGGAGCCGGAGGGTCGGCGGTGGTGATCTCGCTGAACAGATCCGGGGCGCTGATTCCCAGGGATGCATTGAAGTACTCATGGATCACGGTTGCGCCGATTCTGTTTGCTTGTTTGATGCCGTCACTGCTTCATGCTCTATGGTGTGCCGTCGCTGCAGGACATCGACCAGTCCGTCCTCGCGGAGATCGACGAGATGCGCGACCGGCTGCGTCTCCATCTGCGCACTTCACGTCGCTGGGAAGGGCAGCTATGGCGTAACCTCACGGCGCGGGCGATCGCAGGATCGAACACGATCGAGGGCTACGCCGCGAGCGTGTCGGACGTCGAGGACATCATGGTCGGCGAGGTGCCGATCGATGCTAACGAGACCGTCACGGCCGAGATCGAGGGTTATCGGCAGGCGATGGCCTACATCCAGCGCCTCGCCGAAGCGGGCGACGACTTCGCCTACATCAAAGGCCTGCTCAACGCGTTGCACTTCATGATGCAGGGCCACCACCTGATCAAACGGCCCGGCTGGTGGCGTACCGGGCCGGTGTACGTCACCTCTGCCGAAGACCCGACCATCGCCGCTTATACCGCCCCTGATGCCCAGCAGTTGGCAGTACTGGCTGACGAGCTGGTTGATTGGCTGAACGAGGGCGACCTGAACGCTCCGGGACTGGTGCGGGCCTCGATGGCGCACCTGAAGCCGGTGGCGATCCACCCGTGGTCGGACGGCAACGGGCGGATGTCCCGCGCGCCCTGCACACCCTGGTCCTGGCCCGTGAAGGGATCATGGCACCGGAGTTCTCCAGCATCGAGGAATGGCTCGGCCGGGCCCGCAACACCTACCGCTACTACGACATCCTCGCCGAGGTCGGCGGCCCCGTCTGGACTCCTGACCGAAACATCCTGCCCTGGATCCGGTTCTGCCTGCGCGCCCACCACCAACAGGCCCAGAGCGTCGAGCGCCAGGTGAACACCACCCGCGAGGTCTGGACCGCCCTCGACAAAGCCGTCGAGCAGCGCGGCTGGCCCGACCGCATGCTGTACGCCCTCTACCCCGCGGCGATGGGCAATCGCCTGCGCCGCGCCACCTACCAGGCCGACGCCGAACTCAGCGAGCAGCAGGCCCAACGCGACATCCGCGAACTCGTCCGCGCTGGCTGGCTCACCGCCAAGGGCGAGGCCCAGGGCCGTTACTACACCGCTGGCGCAGACCTGCCCGAGGAGATCACCCGTGGGGTACGTGAGCCCCGGCCGCTGCGCGACCCCTACGCGTAAGGTCGAGCCGGAGAACAGCGCGGACGCGCCGAGCGGGCTTCGGCATCGCGCCGCCGCTTCGCGTCGACTGCTCGGCAGCGGTAGATTTGACTAAGTCAACGGACTTCCTCGGAGGAGTGCTGTCCAGCACCTTCGCCCTCGGAATCCAGCCCGCCTGCCCCCAGGACGAGGAAGCATGGACCCTCACGACGACCCGGTGACGCTCAACCTTGCCCGCATCGCTCGGCTCGCCGGTGTCGGTCGGGCCGCGGTGAGCAACTGGCGTCGTCGCTATCCCGACTTCCCGCAATCCGCAGGTGGCACCGACGCCAGTCCCGCCTTCGTGCTGGGTGAGGTCGAAGCATGGCTGCTCCGCCACAAGAAGATCGAGGATGTCCCTCGGGATCTGAGCCGGCTGTGGCCGAAGGTTGAGGACCTAGGCGACCGGGAGGGCATGGCGCACGTGGTGGCCGCGGTCGGTGAACGCCTGACGGAGCCCGTGCTGCGTCCACCGGCCGCCGCTCCGGAGCCGGACGGAACGACTCAAGCGCTCGTGGCGGAGCTGTTGGAAGCAGTACGCGGCCAGTCTGCCGTCGAGGCGTTCTCAGACCTGATGGAGCGCTGGCACGGTGTCCACGTCCGCCAGGTGCCCGCCACTCCCGAACCGCTGGCGCGAGCTGCTGCGGTCCTCGCCGCCGGAGTGCGTGGTGCCTCCCCGGTGCGCGACGTCCTGGATCCGGCGTGCGGGCTCGGGACCTTCCTGCTGGCCGCCGCCGACCAGTGGTCCAGGCAGCTGCCGGCTCCGACGCTGGTGGGCGTGGACAGGGACCCCGCGCAGGCCCGGCTCGCCCGGGTCCGGCTCAAGCTGGGGTATCCCGGGAACGAGTCGGACGCCCAGTGTGCCGACGTCCTCCGTGGTGCCGTCCGACCACCGCTCCCCGTCGATGTGGTGTTGTGCTACCCGCCCTCCAATGAACGTGACTGGGGTCGCAATGAACTGATGTCCGACCCCCGTTGGACGTACGGGCTGCCTCCGCTCGCGGAGCCCGAACTTGCTTGGATCCAGCACTGCTTGTCCGTGCTGGCGGCTGACGGGGTCGCCGTCGTGGTGCTGCCGCCGGCGGTGTCGGCGCGTCGGGCCGGGCGCCGCATCCGAGCCGGCCTGGTGCGGGCCGGAGTCCTACGGGCGGTGGTTGCGCTGCCCGTAGGAAGTGCCCCGCCGTACGGGGTCGGCCTGCACCTGTGGGTGCTCACGAAGGACGGGCAGCCCGGCAGCCCCGTGGTGTTCGTCGACGGCTCGGACTGCCGTGAGACCTCCTCCAGTGGGCGGGGCACCGTCACCAACTGGGACGGCTTGCGAGAGCGGGCGCTCGCCGCGCTGCGGGGGGAGGAGCCGCTCGGCACGGCGCAGGTCCTTGCCGAGGACCTGTTGGACGACGAGACGGACCTGACCCCGTCGCGGCACACGACGGTGCGGCGAGCCGTCGGTCCGGGGGAACTGCGCCGGGCTTGGGCGGACTGGGACGGCGCTCTGGTGAACCTGACCGACGCGGCCCGGGTCCTGAGCACGTACCGTGCTGTCGCCACCGACCCCGACGGAGCGGACTTCAGCCTGGTGGCCGACTGGGAACGGTCCGGCGCGCTGCGGGTCGTGTCGGGGCGGACGCCCGCGCAGGCGCAGTTCCGGCAGGGGCCGGCTCCGCGGGACGGGCTGCGCATCGTCACGGCCTGGCGGTCGGAGCGGGACGAGTCACCGTGGCTTCCCACCGCGCAGGCCCTGGAGCTGGAGGCCGCGGGACAGGCAGAGCTGACCGAGTTCGGCGACGTCGTGGTGGTCACGGCCGCCGGCGACTTCGACGCCTGGGTGGAGACTGCGGGTCCGCGCTTGCTCACCGCACAGACGGTCGCGCTGCGCCCCGACCCGGAGCTGCTTGATCCGTTCTTCCTCGCGGCCTGCCTGCGAGCTCCCGGGAATGGGCGGGGCGCGGCCAGCCACGCGTCCACCACGTCCCGGGTGGACGTGCGGCGGCTGCGCGTTCTGCAGGCACCGTACGAGCGGCAGCGGGTGGTCGGCGAGGTGTACCGGCAGTACGTCCGGTTTCAGGCCGCGCTCGCCGGGCTCGGTGAGAGGGGCGAGGCTGTGGGGACGGTCCTGGCGGCCCTGCTGGGGCAGGGCGGGCTTAGTGGGGGATGATTCCCGTATGGTCGGTCAGTTCTGGCCGGGCAACCTGTCCAGCAGGTTGGTGACCTCCGGACGGAGCCGCGCTGACTCCGGGTCGGTCGGCTCCCCTTCAAGCAGCTCCCTGATGTCGAGCCCTGCTTCCATGCACAGCTCCGCACACGGCGGGCCCGGCTGCCCGTCGGTGACGGCCAGCAGGGTCTCGGCCTCCGCCAGCCAGCGCGGGGCCAGGGTCGCACCGCTCGCGCCGGTTGCCACCTCCGCACAGAGCGCACCGAATCGCGCGCTCGCCAGGCGCTCGCGGTGCTCCCGGTCGAGTGGGCCGTCGGCCAGTCGGTGTTCGATGGACCGGTAGGCCTGCCGTGCCGCCACCTCCTCGCCTCGTACCACGTGTGCGCGGGCGACGAGGAGATGGGCGTCGGTGACCATCAGGTCGCCTGGCCACCGACGGTCCGCCTTGGGCAGGAGCAGACCCAACTCGTGCACGAAGTGATCGGGTGCACCGCTCGCGACCTCGTGGCCGGCGGCTACGAGCAGTGCGCGCAGCCCGGACCGGGTGAGCCCGCCGACCGGTGGCCGCTGCACCCGCGGTCGGTGTCCGGAGGCGGTACGCGCGGCCGGCTCCGCCGTGACTGATCCGCCGTCGTCCTGCCGGTAGGGCAGGGTCGGGTCGGGGGAGAGCGTCGGCTGCGGGGCCGGATCACTGGGAAGGGGCAGGTGGGCGCGCCAGACGGCAAGCGCCTCGGACACGGTGGGGCGGTCCCGGGGATCCTTCGCCAGCAGCCCGTCGGTGATCTCGACGATCGGTACCGACAGTCCCGGGACGAGCGCACTGAGCAGTGGGGGGCGTTCCTCGCGGTGCCTGCGCATCAGCTCGACGTCGTCGCCAGTGAAGACGGGTTCGCCGCTGATCATGCGGAAGCCGATGCAGCCGACGCCGTAGAGGTCGGCGGCCCCCGTGGGGTTGCGCTCGCCACGATGGAGTTCGGGAGCCATGTACCCGAATGTTCCCGGGGTGTAGTCCTTGGTGTAGCGGGTGGCTTCCGGCGCGAGGGGGAGGGCGATGCCGAAGTCGGTCAGATACAGTCTGCCGCTCTCGTGTTCCAGAAGGATGTTCGGGGGTTTGACGTCGCGATGGATGACGTGCTCGGAGTGGATGCGGTCGAGTACCTCTAGGAGAGGCACGATGACCGAGGCCACTGCCGGTAGGCCGGGCCGATTGCGTTCGAGGAACTTGCGCAGGTCGAGGCCGTCGACATACTCGGTGACGAAGTACCAGCGCAGGCCTGTGAGGTGCTGGTGCACCAAGCGGGGGACGCCTTGGCCACCGAATTGCTGATGTAGCCGGCACTCCCGTGAGAACCGCCCGCGGTCCTCGCGCGCGGGTTGGCGTACCCCACTGCCCGTCCGGTCGTCCCGCAACTGCAGGAACTTGATCGCGACCTGCTGTCCGGTCTTCAGATCGTCCGCTTTGTAGACGACCCCCATCCCGCCCCGCGTCCCGTCGTCACACCGGACGAACCTGTCTGCCAGCTTCTCGTCCGCAGACCACGGCTCCCGCACTGCGTTCCCTCCCCGGTTCATCCGCGTGAGGGAGACGATACAGCATGTAACTAATGCGTTGACTCCGTTCACATCGTGCCTCATAGTGTTGCTCCCGTCACCGCGCTGTGAGGAGTCCGCTCTGTGCTGCCATGGATGAGCCCACCTGGCATGGTGGGTGCCGGCCGCATCGTCCGCATTCCGGTCCGCCACCTGCGCGACAGCCCGTCCGCCTGCCCGATGGGTCGGGCGCTGGACGTGCGGCGTGATGTCGCGGTACGCGGGGGCGCACCCGCGTTCGTGCCGGTGGTGGACTTCCCGTTCAAACCCTGGGGGCAACTGGTTGACCAGGTCGAGTTCCACGGTGCCGCCGACGTCGGCGCGGCGCTCGCCGCGTGCGGGCGCGCCCTGTCCCGGTCGCTGCCGCAGCACGTCGAGTACGCCGCCGGAGCCGCCGCCGCCTACCGTGCGGCCTGGTTGGCCGAACAGGCAACACGTGACGGAGGTTCGATAGCCCGTACCCTGCCTGTCGCCCCTCAGTGGATGGCGCTCCGGACAGCGCTTGAAGCTCCCGATGCCCGCGGCGTCACCCACTACGAGCGCACCGCCTGGGGCCGGCAGTACGCCTCGTCCGACGGCAGCGTGCGGGAGTTGGTGATCCCCAGCCTGGGGCCGGCCAAGGAGGTGCTGCCGCTGGCCGAACTGTCCGCCGTGGCATCGGTGCTGCTCTACGGTCGCCCGGTGCAGGACGCGTTCGCCACCCCGGTCGAGCCCGTCCCGGACCTGCCCCCGCCTCCTCAGCGGATGCGGATCTTCTCCGCAGGCCTCGCGGACGGGCGTCTCGTCCTGCTGCGGGCGGCGGAGAACGGCGTCGAGGCCGACTGGACGGCGGCCCAGGTGCAGTCGCTGCACGGCGCCCAGGTCGCCCCGCGGCTCGCCCGTGCCCTGGACGGTCGTGAGCTCAAGCCGGGCTCCGACTGCGTGCGGTGCAAGGGCTTCACGGCCTGTCCGGCGGTGCCCCGCGCTCCCGGCGTGCTCGTCGCGCCGCCACCGCGTCGGACGCGCAAGCGCCGCAGTGTGTCCGTCAGCGACCTGCGGGCGCACCGCGATTGTCCGGCTCGCTACCACCTGACCCGGGTGCTCAAGCTCAGGGACGGCAGGATGGAGAACGAGGCGCTGCGCCGGGGGCGGGCCGTGGACGCCTGGCTGAACGAGCGCCATGCCGATCCGCTCGGCCGCGCCTGCCACGAGGTGCCGCTGCCAAAGCATCTGGACGGCCTCTCGGAGGAAGAACTGCCGAGTGCCATTGCCATGTTGCGGTCACACCGGCGGCATTGCCCGTTGAACATGCCCGCAGCCAGCAAGCTCAGGCCGCAGTACCGGTTGGCCGTCCACGACCCGCAGGCCGACGTCCTCGTGGTCGCCGACTGCGACCTGCTGTACGAGGAGCGCGGCGGTGTCGTGCTCCGCGAGACCAAGACGGCGTCCCGCGCACCGTCCAGCAGTCTGGACCTGCTGGAGAAGTACCCGCAACTGGCCCTCGGCGTGCTGCTGCTGCATTCCGGTGTGCTGGGTGGCGACGCCCGCCGCTCCAGGGTGGAACTGGAGACGCTGCGGTCGGACGGGCCTTCGCTGGAGGAGTTCTCCCCTCGTGATGCGGCCACGGTGGAACGGGCCCGGGCCGTGCTGGCCGGCTACTCGGTACCGTGGGCCGCCGACAGCCGTTACGAAGCGCTGCCCAGGGCCGGCTACGCCTGCACGGACTGCGAGGCCTTGTCCTGGTGCGCGGCCGGCCGGGAGCGGGCAGTGGGTGACGTGCGGGCGACGGGGCGTCGCGAACGGGGGACGCCCTGATGCGTTCGACCGGACCCGGCCCGGCCCCGGAAGACCTCTCTACCGCCGCCGTTGACGACTGGGCGGCCCACGACGGCGTCCCGATGCTGGCCACCGTGGCCCGCGCCCTGTGCGTCCTGGAGCATCTCGATGGTCTGGAGGCCTTCCGCCTCCCGTACCCGTCGGTGGTCCAACTCGCGCTGGACCGCTCTGCTGTGGCCTTCCTGCGAAACGACGCCCGGCCGCCCGCGTCGCTCGCCGAACTCGTCCAGCGCTGCGCCCAGATCCCGTTGGAGGACTGGCCGTTGCGGCTCCCCACGGACGCTGCCGGCCCCGACGACCTGCTCATCGATCCGGTCTCCTGGCGCCCGACCCAGCTCTGCCACGAGTGGGGCGAGTGGGAGGCACACGCCCAGGATCCGGCGGTGTCACACCGCGACCGGCTGGTGATCCACGGGGCGCTGGAGCGCTGCCAGGCGTACGGGGAGGAGTCCGCCTACGCCGAGTTCCGTCGGCTGCTGGTGCAGCGGCCGGTGCTCACCACGGCCGAACACTTCGCCCTGCACCGCGACTTCGCGCTCGAGCCGGTGTGGGACCTGATCGACCTGATCTATCCTGAGGTGCCGCGTGCGATGAGCCGGAACGGACAGTATGCGGTGTGCGGCCGGTGCGGCACGCTGCTGACCCCGGTCTCCGGTGGCGAGTGGTGGTGTGAGCGTGACCGCTGCCGGCGGCTGGGCGATCCGCCGGTCGGCCGCTGGATCGATGCCGAGCAGGCGGGGGTCGTCCACCAGTTGGAGCAGCCGCTGCGGCGCCATGTGACCGGCCCCGGCCTCGCCGAGGTGGACCTGGAACGTGGACTGACCGCTCTCGGCCTGACGGTGACCATGTGGCCCGGGTTCGATGCCTACGACCTGCTGGTGGTCTTCTCCGACGGCCACCGCTGGGCCATCGACGTCAAGGATTGGGCACACCCCGGATTCCTGGGCCGCGCGGCCCGTCCGGTACCACCGCGGCCCCTGTACGACGAGGCCTTCTGGGTGGTCCCCGCGTACCGGGTCCGGGAACGGCCCGACTACCGGCAGACCTTCGAGCGTTCACGTTCCGCCTCGGCCCGCGGACTGCTTCTGGTGACCGACGAGGAGCTGGTGAACGCCGCACGGAAGCGGTTGCGTGACATCGGCACGACCACCCGTGAGGAGACCGACCATGCGTGACGAGCGCAGCGCCTACGCTGAGGTGGTTGCCGCACTGGGGCCGGAGTGGGCCGGCGCGGGCGCCCCAGACGGGTTCACACCGCTCGACCTGTGCCGAGTCGAACTCGGTCTGCGGCTGTTGGAGCGGCTGTCGCCGGAGACTCCGGCCGAGAACGCCTACGCCTTGTTCAGCGGCTACCCGTTCGCCACCCGTGCCGGATTCGCGGACCGTCCGTGGCAGCGCACCGCGCTCGCCGCGGCCCGGTACCTGCTCTGGCCACTGCGTCGCCGTGCCTGGCGACAGGCGCTGGAGGCCTATCGCCTGCTGCCGGACCGACTGCGGGCCTACGCGCTGCCTCCGCTGGACTCCGCGCAGCCGCCGCGACCACAGCTGCCCATGGTCGCGGCGGACCGCGTGCGAGTCTACGACCGCGCCCTCGCCGCGGTGCCCGGCCTGATCGTGCGCGACCTGGACGACGCGCCCGCCGGCACGAGTGCCTTCCAGGAGCGCCGGCGGATCGCCTCGGTGACCATCCCGGAGGAACTGGTCAAGCCCGCCGGGCCCGGACACGACCTGGCTGCGGGCAGACCGGGTGGCGGCGCGCCCCTGACCGTGCCCCGCGCGGAGCTCTACGCGACGGCTCGGTGGATGGACGAGCGGGAGCGGGAAGCCAAGCTCGAGAGCCCGGGCCACTGGGTGCGTCGTCTCGACGGCCTGCGGTTCGCCGTGCGGGACCGGACCGGTACGGACTTCGCCGAGACGGAGGCGCTCACCCTGGACGGCCTGATCCAGTTGGTCGGCATGGTGGGCGCCGGCAAGAGCACCTTCATGTCCCTGGTCGCCGTCTGGGCGGCGCGCCGGGAGACGCCGCTGCGCACCACGCTGGTCGTCAGTGACGTCGCCGAACAACTGCGGCTTTGTGCCCAGTTCGACGCCTTGGGGATCCCGGTGGCCCCGGTGCTCGGCATCACCACGCGGGAGCTGCACGTCCAGCGGCTGCACCGGCGGCTGGCGTCCCGCGGCTTCCACAGCATTCTCGATCAGGAGGACCCCGGCTTCGATCTGCTCAGCACCGTCTGCCTGGTGAGCGGTCTGCGAGGGGTGGAGGGCGGCCCGCTGGAGTACCGTGACGCGCCCTGCAACCGGCTGCACCCCGAACCGACGGCCCGACGGCGTCCGGAACCGGCGTCCGCCGCGCCGCTGCAGGCGTGGTCGCCCGAGGGACCAGCGCCGCAGGAGCCGCCGCAGCGGTCCGCCCCGGAGAAGCTGCCTGGTCAGCCGCACGCCTGTCCGATGTGGGGTGGCTGCCCGCGCCACACCGCCGTCCGGAGCCAGGTGGACGCCCTGGTCTGGGTGGCGAATCCGCAGAGTCTGGTCCAGAGTCAGGTTGCCGTCCAGCTCAACGACGAGCGGCTGCGCCAGCTGGAACTCGCCTGCCTGCGCAGTGATCTGATCTTCGTGGACGAGGCGGACAACGTCCAGATGAGCCTGGACCGGCTCTTCGTCCCGTCCGGCACGCTGGTGCGCCCGGACCCGGACTCCTGGCTGGACCAGGTGAACCGCTACAAGATCGAGGAACTGAGCCGGCGCGGTCGACTGCCGCTGACCGACGGGCAGGTGGCCGAATGGAACCGAGCCCTGGGTGGCGTCACGCTCGCCGTCGACCCGCTGTGCACACTGCTGATCAAGGACGAGGAGTTGCGGACCTGGGCGGAACCGTCCTACTTCAGCCCCTGGACCCTCCAACAGAAGCTCCTCGACGGCCTCTTCCGGGACCTGGGTCGGTTCCTCCGGGAGGCCGACCGGGAAGCCGAGGCGGACGGCGCGGTCGTGTCGGGGGACGAGGAGTACGACACCGCGGGCCCCGATGGCGAAACCCAGCTGTACGAGGGATACGACGACGTGGAGCAGACCTCCGCGCCGACCCCCCACCTCACCCTCTCGCCGGCCCGGCGAGAGTTGGAATCCGCCTGGGACGAGTTCCGTGACGATCCGTTCGGCGAGGGGGACGGCGTGGACCAGCTGGCCGCGTCACTGGTGCGGGCGGCCCGGGCTCTGCTGCACCACCTGGCCGCGGGCCGCACCCGGACGCGGATGCGGCGCCTGGCCGATGTCCTGGTCAGTCGGGTGGAGGAGGAGGTGCTGCGGCAGCGGGCCGAGGAGGGGCTGCCGGCCTCGGCGGTACGCGCCCAGGCGCTGCCGCCAGCGTGGTGGGACGCCCTGGTCCTGCGGATCTCGTTCCTGTTGTTGCTGAGCATCCTGCACCATCGGCTGGAGCGGCTCACCTTCCTCTGGCCGCAGGTGGAGGCGGCCCTGCGGCTCGACTCTCAGGGCAGGGAACTGGCCCGGCGGGTGCCGCTGGACTACGCGCCCCTGGTACCCGAGGCCCCGATGGGCAACGTCCTTGGCTACCAGTACCTGTCGGACGGGGAGGAGCGGGACGACGCGGGACGGCGTGGCGGGACCCTGCGGTTCTTCCGGTGCGCTGGTGTCGGCCGCGAACTGCTGCTCTCCCTGCACACCATCGGCGCCGACCCGGGTACCGGGCGGGGCGGACCGCACGTGGTGCTGATGTCGGGAACGAGTTGGGCCGGCGAGTCCACCCGGGCACACATCCGCGTCCCGGTCTCCGTGGTGCTGAAGCCGTCCGACGAGGCCTTGGCGGCGGTTGCCGGTACCAGCTTCGCCACCCGCTTCCTCTACGACCGGGAGGGCCGGGCGATGAGCCTGTCGGGAACGCCTCCCCGCAGCCGACTCGCCCAGGCCATTGCGATGGCCCACCGGTTGGGCGAGCCCGGGCCGGGCGGCAGCTCGGTGCTGGCGCAGGAGATCAGCCGCATCCCTGAACTGTCCCGCCGCAGAGCGCTGTTGCTGGTCGGCAGCTACCGTGAGGCGCACGCGGTGGCCGACACTCTGAACCAACTCGATGCCTGGCGGGGGAAGGTCCGCGTGCTGGTGCCGGACGACGAGGAGCGGGACCCGGACGCGGTGGGCACGGTTCCGGGTCTGGACGAGGAGCAACTCGTCGCGGTGCGTCGGGGCGACGTGGCGCGGTTCGCTGAGGACGCCGACGCGGAGGTGCTGGTGGCACCGCTGCTGGCGGTCGAACGAGGCCACAACATCCTCAACGAACAGGGTGAAGCCGCTTTCGGCGTCGCGCTGTTCATGGTTCGGCCGCACCCGCGTCCGGATGATCTGGACCTGTCGGTGTTCGCCGTCAACGACTGGCTGAGCCGGATGCTGCGGGACCAACCCCGCCCGGACGGCCTGGAGGGTCCCCACACCCTGACCGAACTGTGGGAGAAGGCCGGCTCCCTGGACGAGGCGGCACGCACCCTGCGCTTCCACGGCCGCCGGGAGTGGCGCCGGCTGCTCACCCGCCGCTACGCGTACCGGGCGCTGCCCGTCTGGGAGAAGCGGGCGTTCGCCTGGGACCAACTCGTCACGCTCTGGCAGGTTATCGGCCGGCTGGTCCGTGGTGGAGTGCCGGCCCGGGTGGTCTTCGTCGACGCGGCCTTCGCACCGGGCCTGGCCCGCCGGTTGGCGCCGGGCCCGGTGGAACGCGGTCGCTTCGCGAACGGACCATCGTCCGCAGTGACCGCGCCGGACGGTCTGCTTCAAGCACTTGGTTCGGTGCTCGGCCCCTACCTGAGCGCCTCCCCGGGAGTGGTGTCGGACTCCGACCCGGCAGCGCCGGCCCTGGTGCGCCTGCTCTACAAGCCGTTTTACGACGCGCTGTGCACCATGACGCACCGCTGAACACCCGCCGGTCCGTCCTATCCCAGCCTGACAGGAGTTCCACGTGGCACCCATCTACCGCAACGCTCGGACCACCGCGTGGATCCCGGCCACCCCCGACGCGTCGTTCGCGGCGCCGTACCGCGTCATGCCGTTCCCCGAACGCTGGCGTGACGCGGTCCTGGCGCTGTGCAACGCCTCGGTGGTCGCGGCGGGCAAGGAGCCGTGGCGGACGGTACCCACCCGGCGATTGGAACAGGTGCTGCAGGCGTTCGCCCCCGATGTCCTGGTCCTGCCTCGTTCTTACGGGGACCGTGGGCAAGGGGAAAGCGATCCGTGGCTCTGCGTGCCCGTGGGCGTCCCCGACCCCCTGCCGCCGGAGGTCCTCGACACACTGGTCGCCCACTGGCTGCGTGATCTGCGTCCCGAGCGGGAGTACCGCGGTCTGCTCAAGGACACCCTGGCCGAACTGGCGGCCCATCCGCCGCGCTGGGAGGCGCTGATGAAGGAACTGCTACCGCAGGAGACGACCGCGGGTGGCACCGCGCGTCCGGCGTCCGTCCAGTTCGCGCTCAGCCCGGACTGGCTCGCTCGGCAGGTGCTCACTCTAGGTTCCTACCCTTACCGGTCCGGACACCTGACCTTCCGTGCGATGCCGCGTGGCGCCCGTGACCAGGGCGCGCAGCTCGTCTCACAGCCCCTGTGCCACCCCGGCGAGGGAGGCAAGCCGGACGCCTGGTGGTCGGTGGTGCTGTCGATCACCCTGCAGACCACGCCGTTCGATCCGCTGCCCCGGTTCCACCTGCACTGGTCGGTGCGGCGTTGGGCCACCCGGGTCGGTGCGAAGACGGGACGGCTGCGGCTGCCGTGGGCATCGGCCACGACCGTGCTGCTGCGCCCGCGGGTGCCGTTCCTGCCGGGAACCCCGCGGAGCGAGCGGTTCGCCGTCGCCCGACTCGAGCGGTACCGAGCAGAGAACGGCGACTTCGGCGACCGCTGGAAGGACGGCGGCCCGGCCCGGATGCTCACCGGGCTGCCGTTGGGCGAGCCGTTCCCGGACGCCGACGGCATCCTCACCGACCCGGTCTCGTGGCTGCGCGACGACATGCGGGCAGCGGTCCTCTACCGGACGGCTATGGGAAGCCACGACGTCGGCGCCGGGTTCATGACGCAGCAGCTCTCCCAACTCACGGCCTGGGCGGAGCAGGCGCTCCCGAGCGGTCTGCGCCGGGCTCCCGACCTGACCTTGCTGGATCGCGGGACCCCGCTCAACGCTCCCCGCACCAACGGGCCCAAGGACGGGAAGCAGGTCGAGGAGGAAGCACAGCGGGCACGGCGCCGGCTGAGCTGCGCCTACGCGCTGGACGCCCTGCCGGAGACAGCGCGGGAGGGCGGCGTTCCAGTGTTGGAGGCGCGGTTGCTGTGGCAGTCGCCCCGGCTGCGGGACGCGGCGCTCGCTTCGCTGGTCGAACACCTTGGCCTCAAGGGTGACGGTGGTTCGTACACTGCCGCGCAGTATGAGGCGGCGACTCCGGGTGAGCCGGTCATCCATGAATGGTCCGCGCCCGAGCTGACGGTGCGCGTTCGCTGCCTGCGTCCGCTGGTCGTCACGGGTGAGCGAACGGCAGAAAGCCTGGTTGCTCCACTGGACTTGCCGAAGGGATCCCGGTCCAGGAACACCGACGTTGCGGCGGCCGTCGACATGCGCAGGAGGCGCACCGCCGAGTGGCTCGCAGCCGACTGGACCTCGGCCGCGCCCGCACTGGCGTTGGTGGAGATCGGTCGTCCGGAGAGCTTCGGTGACAAGCTGTGTGATCCGAAGTTCGCCTTGCGGCTCGGATGCGCCCAGGCCGGGTACGTCACGCAGTTCACGACGGTGCCCGTGGAGGCGGGCGGTCCGGACAGCAAGGGCGGTCGCGCGGAGACCGACACGAGTCTGGGACACCGCACTCGCAATGCCTGGGACGACGGTTTGCGCCAGCTCGGCGCACGCACCGTACCGTTGGGGGAGATCGGCGAGGGCTTGCCGGAGGGACTCCGGTACGCGGCACTGTGGATGGTCCGCAAAAACCGCACCACACGCAATCGATGGGCCGCGTACGTTCCGGTGGGCGTACTGATCACCCCGGACGCGGCGGGCACTGGGGCTGCCCGGGTCGAGGGCTGGGATCCAGACGCCCATGGCGGGGCGGGCGCTTGGGTCCCTTACCCGCTGATGCTCACGCGCCTCACCCGCCGCGCCGAAATCGAGCCGCTGCTGCCCGGTCCACGCCAAGCCACCGACGCGCAGGAGGCGGAATCCCCGGCGGAGCAGGAAGCGGCCGGCCGCCCGTCCCCCTGGCAGAATCGGGAGCAGCAGCGCCGTGAAGCGGCCGAGTGGCTGCACCAGTTGAGGTCCTCGTTGCGCGCCCAGCCAACCGTGCTCTTCGCCGAGGCACACAATGCCCGGCAGCACTGGACCTGGCTTCAGGACGGCCGCGTCGAGCGCGACCGGATCCAGGACGGTCTCGCTCCGGTCAGGCACCTCGATCCGGATCTGCGGCTGGTCAGGGTGCGGGCCGGTGCGCGGGGTGAGACACCGCAGTGGTGGGGTCTGGCCCAGGGGGGCAATCCCAATGGCATCCAGCAGGGCGTATGGCAGCCTGACGAAGCCCCGGATGGAGTCCGGGTGTTCAACAGCACGACCGCGAAGCCGGTGACAGCCAAGCACGCGGCCGTCACCGCCGACAAGCTCTCAACCCGCCCGATCCTGCAGGGCAAGCGCAAGGGTGAGCCGACCATCGACACCGACCAGAACGCCTGGCTGCCAGGCTTGTTGGAGATCGTCGTCCTTGGTTGCCATGAGGAGGACGGCGACGATCCCCGCGCCTTCGCCCTGCTCACCCACCTCCTGCGCCAGTCCCCGGACTACACCCAGGCGACGGCCCTGCCGCTACCTCTCCATCTGGCCGGACTTGCGCAGGAGTACGTCCTGCCGACACCGAAGTCCGGCGACGCGGCCGACGAGGAAGGCGCGGCCGGTGAGGCGTGGGTGGGATCCGGCTCATCGGCCGAGCCTGCCGCTGACCCGGATCCTGAGGATCAGCCACTGCCGGACCTGGAGGAGCCGGACAGTTCGGAGGTGGAGGGCGACAGTCAGCTCTCCCTCTTCGAGGTGTAGCCCATCGGCACCCAGGAGGCACCGTCGCCTGCTCAGGGGTCGGGGAGGGGCAGAACGCAATGACGCAGAGGCCGTGATGTTCGTTTCCCGACCCAGGGCTGGCTGCAGGTACGGTCGACTGCTCGCCGTTCGGACGTATGACGTGGGTCCACTGCCTGAGCAGCCGTGCCTCCTGCCGCTCGAGTACGGTGCGGGGAGAGGCGGTGATCGACTGGGGCAGGCGAAGATCAGACCTTCCAGCCGGCTCTCGGGGTGGGCGTTCATCTGGATGGCGGCCTGGCGGTGGAGGGCTGCGATGACTCTGGGGGAGAGGCTGATCCAGGCGCGGCTGGCCTCGGTCTTGGGTTCGCGGAGGTGGATCTTTCCGTTGTCGATGGCGGCGAGGGTCCAGCGGACGTAGAGCTTGCGGTCCATGAGGTGGACGTCGGACCAGTGCAGGGCGAGGGCCTCGCCGCGGCGCATGCCGGTACCGAGTAGGACCTCGAACAGGTCGGCCAGCTGGTCGGCGTACTGTTCCGCGTTGTGCCGCAGGAACGCCGCGGCCTCCTTCGGGGTCCAGCACGTGCGCTCCTTTGCGCGGGGCTTGGGCGGCGCGCAGTGCTCGGCAGGGTTGAACTTCAGCCGCCACGACCGCACCGCGTGGTTCAGCGCGTTGCGCAGCGTCGAGACCTGGTACAGCGTGACCCGGACCCGGCCGGCCTTCCGCTGCGCGGCCACCCAGTCCTCGATCTGCTTCGGCCGCAGGTCCAGCAGCCGCCGCCGCCCGAACACAGGGACCAGGTCCCTCTCCACGTAGTCCTTGTAGCCGACGTAGGTGTTCGCGGTGAGCTCCTTCGTCTGCGCTGTCAGGTCGCGGCTGCTCAGGCGGCGGCCCGGTCCGCTTCGTCGTCGATGGCGTCGTAGAGGTGTGTGCCCTGGGCCCAGTCGCGGAGGATCTGCCGGTTGACGAGGGTGAGGTCGTGGCGGGCGGCGAAGTCGCGGGCGTCCCGGGTGAAGCCGTTGAGTCCGATCATGACGGGTACGTCGGCGTGGTGTTCGGGCCGGGCGGTTCCGTTGAAGGTCTGAATGTCCCGGGACCCGACCGGTTTGCCGTAGTGCTTGCACTGCACGACCACCTTGCGGCCGAGGTGGTCCCAGGCGATGACGTCCGCGCCGAGGTCCCCGGCGCGGCCCGAGTGCTGGACCCGGGTGAAGCCGTCGCGGGCGAGCAGGGCGGCGCACGCCCGCTCGAACTCGGTGGCCCCCATCGCGTCCAGGTGGTGGATCCGGTACGTCAGGACGGCCGGGGCCTCGTCGTCGAAGTCGTCGTCCGCGTAGCGGACGTACGTGCGCGCGGGGTGAGGAGGCGGGTGACGAGCAGGAGGGGAACGAGGGCGACCGGAGCGGCGATCAGCGCCGACCACCACGGGTGTTCGGTGATCCAGCCCCAGACGTCCACGCTGAGCCAGCGCCAGAAGGTGGTGCTCAGCCATTGCCAGACGGCCTTGGCGACGGCGATGGCGAGTACCGCTCCGGCACTGGCCTTCAGCAGTGGATCGAAGGTGCCGTCATGGCGCACTGTGCGGCCTCTCGTGTGTCGTCCCGGGGTGCCGGAGTCGGGTCCTTCGGGCTGCGGGGCGGTGGGCGCGTTGCCGGGGGCTTCGGGTCGGCAGGTGCAGCAGTTCGTGGAGGGCGACGCCGTGTTCGGCCCACAGGCGGAGCCGGTCGCGGTCGACCCAGCGCACCTGGTGCTTGTCGCCCCAGGACCTGGCGTCGCGGGTGAAGGAGCCGTTGGTGACCACGACGGCGATGTCGGCGCCGTGGACGGGGCCGGCGGTGCCCTTGACCTGGTACATCACCGGGGATCCGACCTTCGCGCCGACCGTGGTGTGCTTCGCCTGCAGCACGATTCGGCCCAGCGCCGGGTGCCGGCCGATCACGTCGGCGGCCTGGTCGCCCTGTCGGCCGACCTGTCGGGCCGTCCAGCCGTCGCGGACCAGCAGGTCCCGCAACGCGAACTCGAACTGCTGGTCGTCCAGCGCGTCGATGTTGCTCAGGGTCAGCCGCAGGCCGGCCAGTCGCGCCGTGCGGGCCCGATCGGCGGAGTGGAGCCGCATCCACCACGCCGTCGCGCCGACGAGGGTTGCGGCGGCGAGAGCGGCGAGGACGGGCCAGTGCCGGGCGGCGGCCCGGACGCCGGCGGTCGCGGCCTGGACGAGCAGGGTGGCCACCGCCAGGGCGGTGACGCCGGCCGCCAGGTGCTCGGTGGCTCCCCGGGGCCGGCGCAGCCACCGGCGTCGCCGACGAGCCATTACGGTGCCACCGGGGCGGAAGTGGTCGTCGGCGCCGGATCGTTCGGCGTTGCCGTGCCGGTGTCGCCGAAGCCGATGAAGTGGCTCCACAACCACACCAGCGCGCAGACGCCGACGATCGTCCAGCCGCTCATCTTCTTCGAGCTCGGCCGCGGGTTGCGTCGGATGTGGCTGCGGACGACGTGGTATCCCTCGGGTACCGGCATCGGATGGGCTTCCCTCCCGTCGGCGGGCCGCCCCTCGCGGCCCGTTCCGCCCTCTGATGTAGCAGCGTCCTCCGATACGAACTGACGGAACGTCGACAATCGATCACAGGCCGCAGCGGGATTCGGACACGCACCTCGTACCCGACGCCGGCCTCCCGGCGGGACCTGTCGGTGGCATTGGTCAAGGCTGTCGAACCGCCTGACGCGGTGGCGCCCTCGGGGATCGAGGCGGCCGTAGTCACGACCTTCGCCCTACGAACCATCTGTCAGCTGGACGAATGACCGGCCTCGGCGGTGTGGTGGCGTCGTCGATGCATCTGGCGAGAACTGGCGGCGTACGCCGGGGGCGCAAAGAGGGGTGCTCGTGCCCTGGGTCGGTCAGCGACCGCACAGCCGCTGTCAGCCCGTCAAAGCAGTAACAGGCCGTCGAATCACGGCGATTCATCAGAAACGTGAACCGCGACTACGGTCGGGCCCTACCCTCTCGTTGGACGGGAAGGAAATGGTGGGTGACAGGTATGCCTCCTGGCGAAGGACGCACGCGGCGCCAGGGCGGCACGGGTACCGACGACGACAGTGACAGCGGTCTCGCGTTCCTGATGGGCTTCTTCGCGCTCGGCGCCGTCGTGCAGACCGCGGCCTGGCTGTGGGGACATCCACTGGCCGCCACGGCGGCACTCGGCGGTGCCGCCGCGGTACTCGTCGTTCTGCGTGCGGTACTTCGGCGCACCGCCCTCGGCCCGTCGGTGCGTCGATTCCTGCAACCGTTGTGGGCCCTGGTCCGTGCGGGCATCGCCACGCGAATCAAGCTCGCCCGTACCAGGGCCGCGGCGTCTGTCACCGGCCGTATCGAGCAGTGGGCTCACCGGCCGGTGCGTCAGGCGACGCCCGCGGAACCCGCCGCGTCCTACACGCGACGCCCCCTCAGCCACACCCTGGAGGCGTTCGAGGCCGCCACACCGGCCCGGTTCGAGCAGATGTGCCGCGAACTGCTGGAACGTGACGGGTTCATCGACGCCGTATGGGTCGGCGGCGCCGGGGACCTCGGTGCCGACGTCGCCGCCGTGGACGGCCTGGGGCGACGGGTGGTGCTGCAGTGCAAGCGGTACGCGACCCCGCTGGGGTCGGAGGCCGTCCAGAGGTTCAACGGCACCGCCCGGCCCATTCACGGTGCTGCGGTCCCGGTCGTTGTGGCGCTCAACGGCTTCACCGAACCCGCTGCCGCCTTCGCCACCCGGCAGCGCCTCCACCTCGTCGACCGCGAACGCCTCGCCCGCTGGGGTGCCGGCCAGCACCTCTACCAGGTCCTCGACATCGATTCTGGGCCGGGCCGTCATACCTGACAGCCGAGAACCGGCACGGAAGACTCCCTTGCCGGCGTCCCGAGCACCCGGGCGCCGGGACTCCGGCGAAAGGTCACAAGCCACAGGTCCGTGAGATCACATCTCCGCACGATCTTCCGACCAGATGGTCACCGCCGGCCGATCTGCGGCTAGGGTCACTCCACGACCGGTAGGGGGGCCTATGCTGCCAGACTTCAACGACCGCGGGCACCTACCGCCAGGCCGCTACCGGCTGACCATCACGCAGGCCGCCGAAGCCTTCGTTCACGCGGAGCACTTCCAGGCCTCCACCACCCGGGTCCAGATCTGGCAGGGCTTCCAGGAGTACCTCTACCAGTTCATCCACCTGGAGGAGCAGTTCGCGCCGCTGCTTCAGGGCCGCGAACTCATCCACAGCGTCTGGCTGGGAGGCAGCTTCGTCAGCGCCAAGCTGGACCCTCACAACGTGGACGCCACACTGCTCATGAACCCCGAAGCCGAGCGGGCCATTCGAGGCAATTCCGGCTCGAAATGGCTGACGACCGCCTTCAAGAGCTGGAAGGCTATGCAGGACCGGTACGGCGTGGCTCCCCTGCGGATCCCGTACGTGCCGGTGGCCAAGGTGTTCCAGCCCCAGGACTTCGCAGCCGAGGAACTGGAGTACTTCCGCGACCGCGGCCGCTGGGACGACTGGTGGCAGCGATGCCGCCGCCCCGGGGAGGGGGAACCAAGCGTGCAGAGCGCCGCGCCGGTACGAGGCTACGTGGAGGTGACCCTGTGACGGCCGAATGGCGAGAGCAGATGCGCCGACTCCACGGCGAGAGCACCGCCCGCCGACTCGAAGAGGAAGGCACGGAAGACCGGGACGACGACCTCGTCGAGAGCGACCTGCGCCGCGCCAACCTCGACTACCTCCAGCGCCACGACCCCCAGGCCCAGGCCGAGGAAGAACTGCAGATCCGACTCACCGGAGACCACGCCGTCACCGGCGCCCTCCAGTTCGACTGGGGCAACGCCCTGCTACGCCCGCTCCAGGACAGCGTCTCGGCGGCAGCCCACCAGGTCCCTCTGGAACTGACCGGACTGTCCCGCGGCAGCACCATCATGCACGTACGGCCCCGGCCGGCCCCCGACCCCGAACCGGACGACGACGGACTTCCGCTGGACATCTCACCGGCCGACGCCGGCGTGCGCGCACTCGTCAACCTGCTGCGCGCCCTCGAAGACGAGCAGGACGTCCGGGCCTGGAGCGAGATCCTCGACCCGGTCGACGTGGTCGTCAGAGCCCTCGACAAATTCGACCTCGGCATGAGCATGAAATGGCTCGCATCCGACGGCGACGTCCGCACCGCCACCCTGACAACCCGCGGCCGGGCGTACGTCGCCCGCCTTCGCGAGACCCACACAGCCGTCGACGTCCAGCGCCTGTCCGGCCGGATCACCGAACTGCGCAGCTCCGGCGTGGTACGGATCAAGACCGGGGTCTCGAAGAAGTCACCGGCCTGGGACGTGAAGTTCGACGACCCCGACCAGCTCTTCGCCATGCGCCTGGCGCTCGGCGACCAGGTCCGCTTCGTCGTCGAGCAACGCCGCACCTTCGACGCGATGAGCCGCACCCGGGCGACCGAGTACCGCTTCCTCGACGTCGACCACGGCCCCGAAGCTTTGCCTGCCAGCTGACTGAGATCCGCTGCTGCGTGGTGGGTCGGGCAGCCCGATCCTCGGGAGCTTGATACAGGGGATGTGCTTGCGGAGCCGGTCAAGGCCCCACCGGACCGTAGCGGCGTACCACCAGCGGCAGGACGGAAGCCCTCCGCCGACCCAGGGCACGGATAGAGTCGACGCAGCGGCCCAGGACCGGGACGTGCGACGGAGGAAGAGGGCTGGAGGACGGGGCATGTACCTCAAGAACGTGCGGGTGCGGAACGTACGCGGGTTCCGCGGCGCCCGTGAGGTGGACCTCGACCTGACCAGGCCCGACGGCTCCTACGCCGGTTGGACGGTGCTGGCCGGCCGCAACGGGTCCGGCAAGTCCACCCTGCTGCGCGCCGTGGCCCTGGCGGTCAGCGGACCGAGCGCGGCGCGCGGGCTGGTGACCGGCTTCGACTCGTGGATCAGCGACGAGCGCGAGCGGGCCGTCGCGGAGGTCTGCCTCCAGCCGGATACGGCGGAGGACAGGTTCACCACGGGCCGCCCGCCGTCCGGCACGTTCTGGGCGGGCCTGCAATGGACCGCGCCGGAATCCGCGACCGCGTCCGGGCGGCATGCCCAGCCGGCACTGAGCCCGGTGGTGTACAGGAAGGCGCCGACCGCTGCCCAGCGCGGGCCGTGGGCGGACAACCCGGTGGGCTGGTTCTGTGCGGGTTACGGGCCGTTTCGTCGGCTCGTCGGAGGCTCGGGGGAGGTCCAGCGGCGCATGGCCGGGTCGGGCGCCGTGGCCCGGCTGACCAGCCTCTTCCACGAGGACGCCTCACTGGCCGAGGGCGTCAGCTGGCTGATCGAGCAGCACCTGCGGTCCCTGGAGAACCGCCCGGGCGCGGCCGAGCTGAAGCTCATCGCCCTGGAGATCCTCGGCGACGAGCTCCTGCCCGACGACTACACCATCGGGAACGTGGACTCCGACGGCCTGTGGGTCACGCACGGCGGTCGCTCCTTCCCCCTGCGGGAGATGAGCGACGGCTACCGCACCGTGGCCGCGCTCGTGGTCGACATCCTCAAGCAGCTCCACGACACCTACGGCGCCCTCCACGTCGAACACGACAGCGGCCACCCTGTCGTGACCGTCCCCGGTGTCGTGATCATCGACGAGATCGACGCGCACCTGCACGTGTCCTGGCAGAAGCGCATCGGGGGGTGGCTCAAGCAGCACTTTCCGCTGGTGCAGTTCCTGGTCACCACCCACAGCCCGTACATCTGCCAGGCAGCCGACCCGGCCGGGCTGATCCGCCTGCCCGGACCCGACGTCGACGAAGCCCCCGAAGTCGTCGGGACGGACCTGTACGACCGGGTGGTGTTCGGCAGCGGCGACGACGCGGTGCTGTCCGAGCTCTTCGGTCTCGACACCCCGTACTCGCAGCGCGCGGACGAGGCCCGGGCGCTCCTGGTCGCGCTGGAGATGAAGATCGTGGCCGGCGGGGCGAGCGAGGAGGAGCGGGAGCGCTACCGGCAGCTGAAGCGGACCCTGACCAGCTCGCCGTCCGCCCGGGTCGACGAGGTTGCCGCCCGCCTGCACTCCCTGACCGGGCACGTCGCGTGATCCGAATCCAGCGGCTTCCCCTTCCGGAGCCGCCGCGTTCCCGCATGGCCGAGTGCACCTGCGACATCGTGCTGGCTCCGGAACCGAAGGCCAGGGCACGACAGCTGTGGAAGCACTCGACCGTGCGACGTGACGTGCACGTTCCGTTGCGTGGCCTCCTCGGGGAGATGGCGGCCGGGCGCGAGCGGTGCATGTACTGCGGGGACAACCAGGGCACCGACATCGACCACTTCGATCCCATCGACCGGCACCCGATGCGCGCCTTCGACTGGACCAACCACGTCCTCGCCTGCTCACTGTGCAACAGCCACCTCAAGAAGGCCGTCTTCCCGCTCGACGGCGGTGGGAAGCCGCTGCTCATCGACCCCACGGCCGAGGACCCGACACCGCACCTGCGCCTGGTCCTGGCGGTCGGCCAGTACCAGCCACTCACCCCCAGGGGCCGGGCCACCATCGACCTGTTCGACCTCAACCGCGGCCTGCTGGCCAAGGGCCGGGTGAACGCCTTCCACGTCACGAAGGCCTGCGTCGCCCAGTGGGCCGACGCCACCGCCAAGGGGGACCACGACGAGGCCGCCCGCTGGGCTGCGGTCGTCAACGAACAACCGATGGCCGACGTCGTCCAGGCCATGCTGCACCAGGCCCTCGGCCCCGCCGCCGAGATCGTTTTCGACGACGACCCCCAACTCCTCGCCCACCTCCGCGAACCCGGGCTCCGGACGGCCCTGCTCATCGGGTAGGACACCGTGGGTGGCGACCCGGTCGGCCATGCGTTGCCCGAAGGGAGGCGGGAGATCCCCGGCTACACCTGCTGACGCACATCAGTGGCAGCACGAACCTGACGTCGGCGAATTCAGCAGTGCTCGCGTACGCCCCTGGCGCGCGCCCCGAACGTGCGGCTTAAGGTGCGGCATCTGCGCTGTGGGACTGGAGAGTTGGGGGAACGCTATGGAGGGCAACAAGCCGAAGAACGTGCGCGAGGTGATTCAGCAGCTCGCTCAGCCGTCGAACGTCGCGGTCCACTCCAGCGACAAGCTGCTGGGCGAGGTCGAAAGCCGTCGCCGCGAAGGACGACGAGGAGCGGAAGAAGAACCAACTCGACGCGCTGCGCCGCAAGCCGGGCCTGCGACCCGTGCCGTCCGGGGAAATCGGCGCGGGCGTCCAACTGACGCCCTGGGATGTGCTGCACACCCTCGGACGCGCGACCGCACTCGCGCGACGCGGTGCCGGGCGGGGGCTCGCGGAGCACTGGGGTTGCCTCAAGTACAGCCAGGCGCTGGAGGGAACGCTCGGGACCTTCATGGCCCTGTCGGCCGAGGGCCGTGACACGGCGGACTACTACAAGGCACTGCAGTCCAACGAACTCGGCGTCGGGTTCGCGCTGGCCGTGGCCAAGCATGTCCTGGCCAGGCGCTATCCGGACCACAGTGTGTCGATCGTGCCCGCCGACGCCGCCCTGCGGGCGGGCTTCGCGGTGACCGGCCGGGACAGCGGTGTCTCCGTCGGCTACCGCTACCGGCCCCAGCACTTCGCGGAGGTGTGGAAGCCTGGCCGGCCATCGCGGGTCCTCCCGATCGCCTGCAAGGGCAACCACAGCGGCGCCTCCGCCTCCCACACCCAACTCGCCTCGGCCGCGGTCCACGCCGACGCCGTGCACATCGGCGGATGGACGGACACACCGGCCCTGATCTTCAGTACCGAGCTCCCCGTCGACGGGCCGATGACCGTCCACCTGCTGCACGCGCCCGGCAACGGCGGCACACTCACCCACCCGGCCAGCAAAGCCCGCGACCTGGACCTGGAGCTCGACCAGGACAACATCTTCCCTGGGATCCTGCCGCCCGGACGAGACGGCGAGAACCCCGACTCCGTTCCGGGTTTCCACATCGAAGCGGACCACTTCGCCTGGTTCCAGCACGCCCTCGCCCGCACCGGCGCGGCGGGCCTGACGGCCTTCGCCGGAGACGCGGAAGCAACCGTCCCATACCTCACCGCCCGGCAGGGCCGCAAGCGGTACGAGGGCATCTCGCATGCCGCGATCGGCAGCGTCCAGGACGCGGCCCACGAACTCCTCGGCCTCCCGTTCGTCGGCACCGACCACGTCCTGCGCCTCAACCGCACCCGAGTGGAGGCCTTCTCGGGCGTGGCGGAGGACCTCTTCAAGCACCTCGCCAAGCGCCGCCTCACCCGCTACCGCGACGAGGCCCACGCCCGCCGCTCCTCGTGGCCGACCGCCACCTGGGACGACGACTGGGACGGCCCCGTCTCCATCCACCCGGACGGATCCGTCCTCGCCCTTCGAGTACTTCCGGAAAGAGACTGCTGACGGCACGGCTGTGCCCGCTCCGAACTCCGCTATCCGTCTGCGCCCTGCTCCGCCAGGACAGAGAACGCATTGCCAGCCGCCAGGGTCCGCCCACGAGTCGAGGCTGTTCGTGGGCGTGTTAACTTCTCCGGTCATGAACGCGAGAACAAGTCTGGCTGCCGTAGCTCTGACGGCGACGGCCATCGGCGGCGCAGTGGCGTGTACAGCCGATGGCCAGTCGGCCGCCACATCCACGGCAGCGCCGCGCCGCATCCCGGCCGAGCCCGACCCCGGGTACACCAGCGTTCCTGGCTCAGCAACTGGTCGGAAAGCCCAGCAGTCGGGAGGCGTCGGTCCCTGTCGGACGGGCCGCCCAGGAGTTCCTGATGGCGGAAGGCGGGATGACATACCCGAAGGAGCAGTGCGAGAGACAGTGGCAGCTGCTCACCGTGGAGCAGAAGACGCTGTGCATCGTGGTGGATTCATGGACGGGTGCATGAATCCGGCGTAGCCCGCCCGAAGCCCTCTCTGGTGAGGAGGCCAGGCGCGGCCCGCACTGGAGTTCCCGGGAATGGGACATGGGGCCGGACCGGGCTGCACCTTTTGCCAGCATGGAGAGTTTCGTTAATCAGTGTTCGGACGCCCACCGCTTTACCCGGTCGATCACACCATCCGGATCGGGGACGGTCGCGTGGACGGTGAACTCGGCGTACCCGGAGTCGTCGATCGGCAGAGCGGGCAACGGATGCTCGCGCAGCCGCACGACGAGGTACCCCGCGGCCAGTAGGTCACGAGACTTCTCCTCGTCGATGTCGGCCTTGTCCGCGTGCCAGTAGGAGCCGTCGTACTCCACGGCGAGTTTCCGGCCGCCGCTGAGTTCGACTGTGATATCGACGTGCCAGACGCTGCGCCGGACGAACGCGTCATGGCGTGCAGCCTGACCGGAGGATGCTCTGCCGAAGGCGCGTTCCGCGGCCTCGTGGTGGGCGAGCTCGATCTGGGACTTGCCGTGTTCCCTACACTCGGGGCATCCGCTGCCTACGGTGCGGGAAGCCAGGGGCGCCTGCCACACATGCTCGGGGTCCGTGGTGCAGACCCACGTCGGGACGAAGGCTGTCTGCCCGCTGGGGCGCACGTGCCAGGCGGAGAGCGGGTTCACCGGCGACCACTCGGCGGCGAGTTCCGGGAAGTGGAACGCGAGTGAGTCGAGGATCGTGCGGCATTCGGGGCAGCGCAGGCGCTGCCCCTTGTCCCGCTGTTCCGGCGTGTCCTGCCACTCGTGGCCGCAGCCAGGGTCCTGCCACCACACCGTTCTGCGTGACCTCGGAGAGAGCTTGGCCAGGCTGATGCGGCCGTTGCGGCTCGGGTGCCACTGGGAGGCGATCTCCGGACTGATCCTGAACGGGGCGGGATCTGGGGCCTCGGCTTCCAGCCAGGCGGCGCGGGTGTCCTGGCCCCGGCAGGAAGGGCAGCCCGAGTGCAGGAAGGTGTACGGGGATATACGCGGGTGGTGTCCCTGCGGACAGCGGAACCGTCGCAGCGGCCAGAACCCGGCCACGGTGACGGTGCGCGGGTCTTCGTCGTCGGCCCATGCCGCGAGCAGTTCCGGCACTTCGGCGACGGTCGTCACCTGGTAGCGCTCGTACTCCTCCTGCCACTCGGCGTGGCGCTTCGGCTCACATGTCGGGCACTGCGCCCGGTGGATCATGTCGTGGACCCGGGCGGTGAACTGCAGGCCGCAGTCGGGGCAGCGCCAGGCCGCCTCCCGGCGGGCCGTGATGGTGACGGTCTCCCACTGTGCAAGGTCGTTCTTCCCGTGGTCCCACCATGCAAGGACGGGGAGCCCGGAGTCCTTGAGCAGGGCCCGCTGCTTCTGCCCGGGCGAGCTGGGCGTCTGCCGTGCGCGGCTCGGATTGGTCTTGCACCGGCAGCCGAACGCGATGTCGCCCATCCGCTCGGCGGCAAGGCGGTTGCAGTACTTGCACCGGACGTGATGAGGGTCGTCGCGGTAGGACGGGTCGGTCAATGCTGCCAGGTAGTCGTAGCCGTTCTTCTCCGCGTGTTCCCTCGCCTCTGCCACGGGAACCGGCGTCAGATCCGCGTACACGCCGTGGCGCCGCCGTTCGTCCTGTGCCCACTGGCCCCAGTAGCACGCCCGGCACGTCGCCTCGCCCTCCCCGTTCTTGGCCAGGGTGTACTCGAAGCGGTAGTGCGCCTCGCAGCCGCACATCAGGCACCGGGTCAGACGCCACACCGTCGGCTTGGTGAACGGCTCCAACGGCTCCAGTCCGCCGGTGCGGAGGATTTCTGTGATGTGATCGTCGCACCAGGCGTCGCGCGAACGCGTCCGGTACGCGGATGGCTGAGAACAGCCGGCACCCGCGCACAGCTGGACCTGTTTCTGGGGCGCTATGGGGCTCACCTGAGGATTCTCCCATGGCGCCACCCGGGAGCGTGGTGACGGGTGGGTGCTTGGGCCGTGGCCGGGTCCCTCTCCATCTGTTCCCTCTGTTCGGCCGGTCCGCCGCGTCGCGGCCGACGACCACGTACGGTGCGGCGGTGTCCGGGCGAGCCATGCCACCCGGAGTACCCGGGCACTGCTCATTCCTCGTCGTCGGCCTCCGGCTGCCAGGCCCGGAGCAGTGCGTGAACGGGAAACACGGAGTCCGGCACGGCGAGTCGGGTGACCGGCATGGCCCTGGTGGCTCCTGCGATGGGGTGCTCGCGGATGAGATGTGGGACGAGCAGCGCCACCGTGCCGACCAGCCAATCGACAGCGACCTGGTAGGTGGCGACGCAGCCGTCGCCCACACGGTCAGCGGGTCGTGCGCCCGGTCCTCGTACGGTTCCCTCTCCGCCGGGGGGTCTTGACAGCGACCAGCTGCTGCAGGGCTTCCTCGTGCAGGGTGGTCTGCTGGCGGGCTTCGGAGATCCAACCCGCGACGACTCGCTCGAACGCGGCCTCGGCCTCCGGGCGGCCTTCAGGCGGCTGTAAAAAACGACCATCGAGCCGCCGCTGGGCAGGTTCGCGATCGCGTCGGGAATCTCGGTGGCCCGCGGGCCGGCTCGTACGACTGTACGAGCCGGCCTGATTCGGGACCACCGGCCTCGTCAGAGGGAGGTGGGCGGCTTCGGCCGTGCCGTTTCATCTGTGGCGGCCGTGAGGATGTCTCCGAGGCGGAGCCAGGCGCTGGGTCCGGAGTTGCTGATCGGGCTGTCGGCGAATCGCTGCCAGGCCTGGTGGTCGTCTCCGAGCGCGGCTTCGACCAGGGCGAGCACGGTGGGATGCGTGCTGTCGTAGCGGTGCCCGCGTGCCTTGAGTGCGGTCCAGGCGGGCAGGGCGAGGACGGTCTCGCTGGGGCAGTCGGGCAGGGCGAGGATCTCCCGGGCCCATGCTTCGCGGTTGGCGGGGCTGCCGCCGAGCCTGTGGCGAAGCTCCCGGGTGAGCGTGTGGATGGCGTGGCGCGGGTCGGAGTGGCGGGCGAGGACCGAGTCGAATGCCGGTCTGCCGCGGCGGCCGTGCAAGGCGAGGGACAGCAGCGCCTTCTCCACGAGGTCGTCGTCGCCGGCGTGCCGGTCGAGGTACGCGTCGAGTACCTCCGCAGAGGCGGCGGACAGGCTCCGCACCGTCACCTCCTCGGGATCGCCGAGGGCCGTGCGACGGGTCGCGGGTGGCTGCGGGGCCGGGTCGGCGACGATGCGCGTGATCGCGTCCAGGAGTTCGTCGAACCGCCTGCGATCTTCCTGGGATTTGTAGTCGTAGGACTGGGGGCCGGACCGGCTGTGGCGGGCGTCGCGGATCACCAGCCGGACGGTGGCTTCGACGGCTGGTGTGAGTTCCGGAAGGTGGACCAGCATGTCGCGGATCCATCGCAGGTCGGCGGCCCTGCTGATTCCGTAGAGGTCCTTCGACTTCCAGGTCCGCAGGGCCTGCACGGCCGTTTCGGCGAAGTGCCTTCCCAGGTCGGTGAGTTCGTCCGCATGGCTTCGCCAGGGGTGGGGATCGCCGTAGGCGGGCTTGGCCTCGGCGGGGTTCAGGATGAGGCGCCACGGTCCGTCGGCCGCGTGGCTCACCCAGGAGACGGCGGAGTCGGTGCCCCAGCGGGCTTCGAAGCCGTCGTCCTGCAGGTACAGGGCCTCGATGTCCCTCCGGTCGGTCTCCTCCAGGGCGGAGAGCTCGGCGGCGAAGTGCTCTCGGGCCTCCTCCTTCGAGGAACCGTCCTGGAGGAAGGTGCAGATCCGGGTCGTGAGCATGGCGGCGTCGAACCGGGAGAGGTCATCCAGCGCGATCCGCCGGAGGAGCTTCGGCTCGACCGTCCACGGCACGCTGCCGAGCAGCTGGTCACGGACGACCTGGTTTGCCCAGGTAGCGGAGGTCATGTCGATGAGCTGGGGGTGACGGTCGGGGTGCTGTTCGAGTACATTCGACCACATACGTCCCCACGCGTCGAACGCCGCCCTGATTCGGCCGGACCATGCATCGGAATCCTCGTTCTTCAGACGCGTGCGGTCGGGGCCGTCGGGGAGGAGCGCGACGGCGGCCTCGAACACGTCGTCATGGAGGCTTTCCGTCTGCAGTACCACCTGTGCGGGCGTTGGTTTCTTGAGCAGCTCGGGCGTCATGTACGGCGGCTGGGGAACCCGCCTGCGCAGTTCGTCGACGACGGCAGCACAGAGATCGGCAGGTCGGTCGGCGGCACCGAGGGATCCGAGCCGGCGGTCGGAACAGCGGCGCAACGCGTCGGCCCGCAGAGCCGGGTCGCAGTCGGGATGGACGAGAGCGAGAACCAGCAGTGAGGTCGAGTCGGTGAGGTATTCGTACTCGGTCTCGGTCTGCCGCAGCCCGTTCGCCACGGCGGCCTCCAGCAGCCAGTTGGGTGCCGAATCCCGGTAGGGCTTGGCGAGCAGCGCCGCGAGGAGCGGTCCGCCCAGTTGGCTGTCGGCCACGCCGCGGGCCTGCTCGGCTGCCACCCGGGCCGCCGCGGACCCGGGATCGGCACCGGCGGCGACAGTGGTCAGGAACTCTACGGGCAGCCGGATTTCGTCAGTGGCCATTCCTTGCTTCCCTCTCCGCGGTGACTCGTCGGACTCCATCCTGCTCCATCGGTCGGACAATCCGGGAACGAACGGATACGAGGGGTCCGGGGCCAGGGCGGACTGACCCGGCTTCGCGGGGGACAACTCCTCGGCGACTCGGGTACGGTGTCCGGCAGACCAGGTCCGGACCGCCGACAGCATCGGCGGAACCAGCCTCGGCCGATTTTTTCTCCCCGTCCGGAGGCGTGTCAGCAGCGCGCCCACCAGCGGAACTCCACCATCCCCGCGCCATGTGCCCGCGGAATGCCTTCTACTGAACCGGAGTTCCCCGCATGCCCGAGCACGAGCTCACCGCCTCACCCCGCGACTTTCTCTGCGAACACACTCCCAGCAAGAGTCGCGTCCTCGCACTCCTCACCCACGACGACGGCCCCGACTCACTCCAAGCCGTCCTCACCTGCCGCGATCCCGAACTCGCCCACCGCGCGGCCGAACTGCTGCGCCGGATCCTGAGCCGGGCGGTCGGGGCCCTGCTGGAGGAGTCCGTGGACGGGTTGTGCGGGCAGTTGCCGGACGCTCCGGCGTCCTCGCTTCGGCGGGCCGTGGCCCATGTGCTCGCCGGCACCTGGCCGACTGCCGCCGGAACGCTCATCGCCTGGCCCGAAGGATCCGCGCACGAGGAACCCGACCAGGAGGACGGCGCCGACAGCGAGGGCAGCGGCGAGGACGACCAGGCCCTGGAATCCGCGGGCTCCGTACGGGGCGCAGCGCGGCTGCGCGACCTGCCGGGCCAGGTTGTACGGATCACTTCGCTCCGTGAGTTCCACGTCCACGACCGGCAGGCTCTGCTGGGGGCGGCGGGCGAACAGGGCTGGGAGTCGATGCCGGCCGACCAGCTCGACGCCGACGACCCGCACGATGTGGTCGGCGCGGTGATGTGGCTCGCGGACCCGCCTGTCTACGTCGATGGGGCGGATGCCCTGACCGAATGCAGCCATATCTCTCTGCTGCGGCGGGACAAGGGCGACGAGGTCGCGGAGTGGAGTGCGGAGCCGGTCGTGGCGGACTTCGGCCCCGGGCGGCGTGCCGCCAAGGCCGGGGAGTCCCCTGACCACAGCCCCGGCGAGGAGCTTCCCGACTTTGCGGCGCTCTTCCCTGTGGAGCCTCCGCACTGCGAGGACCCGGAGTGCGAGGAAGAGAACTGCTTGTGGCAGCTGACTCCCCGCACGGTAGACCTCCTGCACACCGCGCTGTCGCTGCTGGCCGACGAGGCGTACGAGGACGCCGAGGAACTCGGTGACGGGCGCCTCGTACCGGATGAGCACGAGGGCAGTTGGGGGGTGTTCCCGCGGCTGCCGAAGCTGACCTTCGCCACCGACCTCCAGTGGCGGCGCCGCTTCGCCCGCGCCGCCGACGACCTCGCCGACGACCTCGAACGCGGCCACTGGCCGCGGCCGACCTGCACCGCCGAGGAACTCGCCCTGCATCTCGCCATCGACGACGCCGGCGACAGCGCCGACGAGATCGGGGACGACTCCGACGGCACCGGGCACGGCACGCACAGCACGCTGCCGACGCACCGCGACGACTACGACTTCGGCGCCTGCACGGACATGTTCTTCCAGGACACCGACGTCCTCATGCTCTACAGCTCCCGCTTCGACGGCATCGAGGACCCCGATGGGGACGTCAACCGGCAGCTCGGGGTGGGAGACCTGCGCGCGCAAGCCTGGTTCGAGCCGTTCGGGAACGTCAGGGCCCGGGACCCCCACCGCGGCTTCCGCCGCTAATCGGACCGGCTCATCCGGACGGCGGGCCGAGGCGCGCGAAGTGCCTCCGCCCACCGTCCGGGCGCCCGGGAGCGGCGCCCGGAAGCGACCTTCCGGTCGCCGCTCCCGCCCCTTCCCGGTGCGGCGGCGCCGAGCGAACGGGTGGCCGAACGGATCGGGGCAACCTCCTGCGGCGGAGGTACATCCATGAGCTGCCTCGTCACCCGTGAACGACCGACCCCGGAGGTCACAGGGCTGCCCGGCATGACCCGATCGAACCGGGAAGACCCTCGCCCTCTTTCCTGAAGGTGCCGCGTTGGTCACTCTCTGTGGATGGTCGACAGATGCCGTGCGATGAAGAAGGACAGGAAGCTCTGCAGGAACCGGGTCTCCAGCCCCGGATTCCGCTGTCACCTGCATCAAGGACTCCCCGCTGGCCCGCGACCCACCGATCCGTCCCCACGCAGGCGGGCAGCGAGCGGCGCACCCGCGAGACAGACGGGCCGAAGGCCCCGCCGGCCCGCTTCCACGGTGAACCGTCCCTCGTCGGCCGCCCGCCCCGCACCGCCGGCGAGGACACCCCGGATCCCGGCCCAGCGCACCACCTCCCGTCAGGCTCCGACCCCGCCACGGGTCGTGACCCGCGCCGAGACGGACAGCGCCGTCCGGGTGTGCGCGCAACTCGTCGGCGGAGGCGGCGGCGACGTCATCGCCGCCCAGGCCGTCCGCTACGTGGCCCCAGAGACCTGGAGTGCGCTCGTCGAGCGACACCGCGGCAAGGGCTGCGACGCGCTCGCCGCCTTCGCCCGCGCGCTGCTGGACGGCAAGAAGTCCCTGCACGGCGTGGTCGGCAGCCTCGTCGGCGCCCTGCTGGCCGCGGTGGGCCGCCCCCGCATCGAGCAGGTCTTCGCCCAGGAACTCGCCAGCCGCGTACCGCTCCCGTTCGGGCACGAGATCGCCCTCGCCGCCCGCGGCCTCCAGGCGGCCGGCATCTTCATCTGCTTCACCGACGGCGGCGCGATGGGCGACTGCGCCTGCCTGCGTGACCTCCTGCTCAGCGAGGGCAAGGCCCAGCTCGACAACCTCCTCCAAGGAGCCCTGAACGACTGGAGCCAGCTACCTGGCCGCATGCAGCCGGAGACTGTCGCGGTTGAGCGAAACTGATGCGAAAGCATTAACCCCCTTCTGGTGCAGCACATTTCGCCTGACGGAATGGGCGGTCGAGGGCGGGTTTCGCTGCTCAGATAGGGGAAGCAGAGCCGGTTGGGCACTGTCTGTCTGTGCTCCAGCGACCGCTCCAGTCGGCGGCGTGCAGCTCGGCATCCGTCGGCCGCGGCGTTCCGATAACGGATGTGATCAACCGGTTACGAGGTGCGCAATCCGTGTGGTAGTTGTGGGAATCCTCCGCGCCATGGCCGTTTACAGTCGCGCGCGGTCGCTGGGACAGGAGGCGGCAGTGGTTGATCTGGTCGTGGCCGAGACCGCCGACGGACCTGATGAAGCCGGCAAGGAAGAGTTCGTCCATCCGATTTTCCGGATGGCGCCGAAGGAGGACAGCGGGTCCGACACGCTGCGCAACTACCGTTACCAGACCGAGGTCACTGCCCAGACATGCATCGCCATGCTCACCGCAGGCAACATTGACTACGTCGTCTGCGAATGGCACGAGGACTACGTCGTCGCCTACACGGACGGCTCGGTCGAACTCGTCTCGGTCAAACACCGCGCGAAGAGTCGAACCCCGTGGAACCTGCAGGAGATCTGCAAGGACGGCGGCCTGGCCCATCTCTTCGACCGCTGGCGGGCTTGCGACGGCGCGGGTAACGTCAGGCTGCGCCTGGCCACGAACGCCGGCCTCGCCACAGGAAAGACCGGAGCAGCGGCGCTCGCCGCCATGTGCGGGCCCGACCCGAAGACCACCGTCGGGGTAGACGCCATGGCAGAGAAGGTCAGCCGGCACTTCCTCAAGATCCGCTTGCAGCAGCCCTACGCCACCATCCCCAAGGTCCCCGACGTATCCAAACTCGCCGACATCGCCATCCCGGCCGGCTTCACCGACACGGTCAAAGACTTCTTCGCGGTGCTCCACATAGACGCCGAGCTGCCCTCCCGCGGAGACATCACCGACGTGAACCTGCAGAGGCTCCTCCGGCCGGCGGTCGAACTCCTGCAGCGCGAGAACGTGGACATCGAAGCCACCTACTTGGCTGTGGTCGAACGCATTGACAAGGCGAACCGCGACGAGAACGACCGCGCCCAGTACGCCGCCTACATCGCAGACCCGAGCAGGGTCCGCCATAACGTCCAAATCCAGCAGCGCATCGCCCGGCGTACGCTCTACCCAGGCACGATCCGCGACGAGTTCATCTCAAGCCGCGCCGCCGTGCCGACCTTCACCCGAGGGAAGACCCCTATCACAGCCCCGGGCGGGGCGAACCTGCGCAAGAAACTCGCGCGCGGCGGAGTCCCTTCCGACCAGGCCGCCCACGCTGAACGTCTGCGCTCCGCCTGGTACACGACCTGGGAAGAACACCGATCAGGACTGGCAGGCGACACCACCGACCTGGCGAACGTGAGCCTCGAAGTGGTCGACGCTGCCTTCGCCAGTCGCGACCAGGCGGAGAACGAAGCGCTCGACGGGGCACCCTACGGCCGGCGCATGAACCAGCTCCTCACCCAGCACCTCCTGCCCGAGAACCTCTCGTCGTCCCTGGCGTTCCCGGTCAACGGACAACACCTGCGCGGCCTGGCCTACGAACTCTGCGACCAGTGCGACTTCTACTTCTCCGAGCCGTTCGACACCTCCGAGGAGGAGGCGTCGTGACAAGCCGAAGCGACGACCACGCAGCCGCCATCGCGAGAGTCAGGGACCGGGCCCGCCGACAGGAGATGCGCGAAGCCGGCTACCACGAGGCCCGCATCCTCCTGCTGATCGACAAGTTCACCACCGCGAAGAAGGGCTTGGACGGGCTCACCAAACTCGCCAAGCTCGACTTCCTGCTGCGATACCCCGCCATGCTCGACCGCCTTCTCACAGAGGACGACATCCACTGGCCGCAGGGAGCACAGCCCACCGCTTCCGAACGCCGCGCCGTCGAGAGCCGCATGACCCGGTACAAGTACGGCCCCTGGGACCAGCGCTACTACAGCGTCCTCGGATCCCTCGCAGCCCGCGGCCTCATCACCTACAGCGGCGCGAACCGCGCGGAGTTCCGCATCACCGCCAACGGCGCGATCGCCGCCACCGCGCTGACGGCAACCGACGAATGGGCCGTGGTCGCCCAGCGAATCGCCCTCCTGAAGCGGCACTTCAACAAGTCGGGGACAGCGTTGAAGACCCTCATCTACGACCGCCTGCCCGACGCGGTCGACAGGCCCTGGCGCACGGAGATCTGATGGCAACCCACCTCCGCTTCATCTCTTTGACCGTCACCACGGCCGACACCGAGAAGACCTACCGCTTCGACCAGCCGGCCACCGTCGTCAGCGGTGCCAGCGGCACCGGTAAGTCCAGCCTGCTCATGCTGCTCAAGTACGCCATCGGCGGCAAAGCCATGCTGACCCCCGCCGTCCGCAACCACGTCCACTCAGTACGGGCCGAGGTGGTCGTCGGCGAGCAGCACATGACCCTCAAGCGAACCATCAACGACAGCCGGACCGACCACGTCGACATCCTCGACCCCGAGACCCTCACGCTGCGCCGCACCCTCCCCATCCGCGACTCCGCCGGCGGAGAATCCCTCTCCGACCTGCTCCTGGAAGCGCTGAGATTCCCCCGCGAGAGCATCGCCACCACCCGCGAGGGGAAAGCCACCGAACGCGACCTCACCTTCGCCGACCTCTTCACATACGTCTACCGGGACGCCCGAGGGATCGACCAAGAGGTCATCGGACACCTCGACACCTGGTTCAAGTCCGCGCGCACCCACCTCTTCAAGCTGATGTTCGGACTGACCGACAGCACCGTGCTGGAACTAGGAAAACTCCTGGGCAAGCTCAAGGAGCAACTCAAGGCGAAGACGGCCGAGTACGAGAGCGTCCAGCGCTTCCTGGCCGCCACCGACCCCCGCACCGACGAGGAACTCCGCGCCGAACTAGCCGATCTGCGCGACATGCTGCAGCGCGCCGACACAGCCCTCGCATTGCTGCGCCACGAACTGCAGGAAAGCAGTGCGGCCGACGCGGTCCTCCGCCAAGAACTCCGCACGGCGATCGAGGACGCGAGCAAGGCCACGCAGGAACTCCTGGCAGCCGAGGAACTCATCGAAGCCCGGGAAGCGGTCGTCGCTCAGATCGAGCTCGACCTATCCCGCCTGGAACGCTCCGCCACCGCCATCGAGAAGCTCCTGCCCTTCCACTTCGTCGTCTGCCCCCGATGCATGCAGAGACTCGACGCACGACCGGTGCCGGAAGACCACTGCCTGGTGTGCCTGCAGCCCGACCCCGCCGACGACGACGTCGACCCGGCCGCGGTCCAGCAGACCCGCAACGCCTTGGAACAGCAACTCCAAGAGGCCCGAACCCTCCTGGCCGCCGACACTGAGGTCCTGCGCACCGCCCGCGAACGCGTTCAGCAGGCCGAGTTCCTCACGCACAGCCTGCGCCGGCAACTCGACGCGCAGACCCGGGGGATGGTGTCTCCGCACTTCGAGGCGATCGCCGATGCCAGTGCCCGCGGAGCCACCCTCAGAGCGAGCATCGACGCGGTGACCCAATTGCGTGACTCCTGGGCCAGAGCCCGTGCGATCGACCAGACCGTCCGCGACATCAGAGCCCGCCGCACCCGCGCCACCGCCGACCAAAAGGCCCGACTCGCGGAGCTCGCCGCACGCAAGGGGCTGGTCACCGATCTCAGCCGGAACTTCGACACCATGGTCGCCGAACTCCGCCCAGCCCCGTGGATCGAGTCCGCAACGATCGATCCAACGACCTACCTGCCACTGATCAACAATGGTTCATTCGAGACTCTCCAGGCAGACGGTGGCGGCATCGTGACATGCATCAACGTCGCGTACAGCCTCACGCTTCTGGAATTCGGCATCACCCACCCCGACGTCCTCGTCCCGTCCCTGCTGATCATCGACTCACCACGCAAGGCATCGGGCACCAACGAACAGGACCAAGAACGCGGCCGCCGCACCTACCACCGCCTCCAAGCGATCGCTGAAACCTACGGCTCCCAAATCCAGCTGATCATCGCCGACAACGACTCCGCTCCCGTCCCCAGCAGCACCTTCGGAAAGATCGAACTCGACTACGACAACCCGACGGTCCCCGGCGTCGCCCACCCCGGCCCCGGACACACCGGCCGCGCGGAGGACGAACGCGAAAGCTGACAACGCCCAGCTCCTCGACAGGCTCTCGGACAAACGCAGCCTGAACCGTTGCTGTCACACGCGAGAGCCCTCCGCCTGCTGGCGACTCAGGAGGGTCGTCGTGAGTTCGACGGTAGCGAGGTACCACCAGAAGATCCAGTCGAGGAACGCCGGATCGTAGTCCTCCTGCTGGGAGGCGTCCCTGTGGCGGATCTCGAACTTGTTGGCGATCACGAACAGGGCCCCGTCGTCCGGCTTTCCGAGTTCGCTGCGGATGAGGTCGCGCCGCTCCTCCAAGATGCCCGCGAGCACGATCACCGCGGAGCGCTTCTCCTCGATGGACGCGCCGCGGCTGCGGTAGAGGGCGATGGCGTGCGTGGTGCGCTGCTTGATGTCCGGGTCGGCGACGGCGAGGACACGGTGGACGAGGTCGGCGCGGGCGTCATCGGTGACCGCGACGAGACGGCCCTGGTCCTCGCCCTCGTCGGCGAGGCGGTACTGAACGCCGGCACTCGCGAGCAGGCGGTTCACCTGCCACCTGTACAACGTCCGAGCGGGACCTGCATGGAACTCCCGGTGATGCCAACCACACTGGCTGTAGGAGTGGTACCAGCGATCACGCGGACGTGAGACCAGGTCATGGAAGACCTCTACCAGTCCCAGGAACGTGTCCTCGTCCCACTCCCCAGGGGTAAGGGGCCAGAGCAGAGGTATGCCCAGTCGGCGCTCCAGCACCTCGGCGGCATCCGGCAGGTCCGCATAGACGTCGACGCACTCCTGCCCGAAGTGCTCCGCGAGATAGCCGTTGCGGTGCATCTCCCCGATCAGTCGGGCGAATCCACGAGCTGCCGAAGCCGGACTTACCGATGCATTCGGGGCAGCCTTCCCCTGGCGCTGTGGCCAGTACGGACGCGGCTCCGTGACATGCCGGACCTCCTTCGCTCTGTCGGCCAGCTCACGAAACCAGGTCTCCTGCGTCACCACTGGAGCCTGCTCCGATGGCGGGAGATCGGAACGGGGGCTCCAGTAGCTGCTGTGGGGAGCTGTGGCAGGAAGATCCTTAAAGTCCGAGCAGGCACTGGCCCCCTGGAACGCTTCAGTGAGTAGCCACTCGGCCCTGGACACCCAGCTGTTGTGGTCGGTGGCGGTGAGGTGGTTGGCCTCGCTGACGAAGAGGTCGACCGGCCAGGCCAGCTCGTAGTTGCTGAGGTCTATCACTGAGGTCCTTCCGTGCCTGCTGGCTGATGAAGTCGGCCAGAGGGTCGACCGGCTGGATGGGTGCCGGTCGCCGTAACGGAGAATACCTGCGACCCCGAACTGACCATCCGAATTTCCTCGTGGGTCCGGCCTCCGCTGGGCCGTCCTGCGAGCGAGCAGCCAGCCGCAAGGCCTGACGGCCGCCCTCGCCGGGACGGGCGTTCAGGTGCAGCCTCGTCAGACTGGTGAGGGGTTCCGGTCGCGGCTGCTGCTACGCCGCCAGCGGCAGGTCGTCGTCGTCACGGGGGACGGCCCGGAGCTGGCGTGCCTGGGCCCGGTCGAGGGCGGAGGCGAGCGCCTGGACGGCCTGGTCGGCGGAGTCCTTGAAGAGGTGGCCGTAAAGGTTGATTGTGGTGACGAGGGTGGAGTGTCGCAGGGTCTTGGACACGACGGCGAGGGGGATGTTCTCGGCGATCACGATGCTGGCCGCGGTGTGGCGCAGGTCGTGCAGCCCAATCTTGGGGAGGTCGAGTTCGGCGGTGCGCTTTCGGAGCTGGTCGAGGACCCACTGGGGCCGCAGCGGCGTTCCGCCCGGGCGGGCGAAGACCAGGCCCTCGAGCCGGGCGTCGGGGTGGGCGTTCATCTGGATGGCGGCCTGGCGGTGGAGGGCTGCGATGACTCTGGGGGAGAGGCTGATCCAGGCGCGGCTGGCCTCGGTCTTGGGTTCGCGGAGGTGGATCTTTCCGTTGTCGATGGCGGCGAGGGTCCAGCGGACGTAGAGCTTGCGGTCCATGAGGTGGACGTCGGACCAGTGGAGGGCGAGGATCTCGCCGCGGCGCATGCCGGTGCCGAGCATGACCTCGAACAGGTCGGTGAGCTGGTCCGCGTACTGTTCGGCGCCGTGTCGCAGGAAGGTGGCGGCCTCGTCAGGGGTCCAGCAGGTGCGATCGGCGGAGCGGGGCCGGGCAGGGACGGAGTGCTTGGCCGGGTTGTAGCGCAGCCCCCAGGTGCGCACGGCGGCGTTGAGGGCGTTGCGCAGGGTGGAGACGATCCGGTAGACGGTGACCTTGCCGCGCTTGGCCTTGTGTTGGGCGGCGATCCAGCGCGCGATGTGCTTCGGGCGCAGGTCCGGGAGCCGGTAGTGGCCGAAGGTGGGGATCAGGTCCCGCTCCACGCACGCGTCGTAGCCGGCGTAGGTGTTCGGCGCGAGCTCTTCCTTCTTCACCGCCAGCCACTGCCGCAGGAAGCTCGCCACAGTGACCCGGCGGTCCTCGTAGACCCCGCGCAGCTCGCCGTCCAGCACTGCCTTCATCTCCCGGGCCGCCTCGGCGCGAGTGGCAAACCCACCGCGCCGGCGGGTCTTTCGCTTCCCGTCCTCGGGGGCCAGGTCGACACAGTACGTCCACGACCCGTGACCCGCCTCCTCCAACAACCGCACACACCATGGACCCAACTGCCTCCCGTGACCGTCCGAACAACCACACCGCCGGTACACCCGGCCACGCTGTGGACGCTGTCCCATGAGCTTCGCCTTCTCTCGGACTGGACGGTGACTCTGGGATGAGAGTGGCTACTGCGTTAGAGAGTGTTGGGTAATCGGGTGACTACTGGTGCTTGAGGTCGTCGGCGAGGCGGCGGGCTGCTTCGGTCTCGATGGGGCCGCGTGGTTCGATCT
>NZ_JBEXJK010000008.1:0-54980 GCF_040609095.1 Kitasatospora sp. NPDC004799 | reverse complement strand
GCCGCCCGGCCCGCGGAAGGAGGGGGATCAGACGCCGGTGGAGGTGTTCAGCTCGACGTTGTAGTCGGCGAGCTTGGCGATCTGCGCGGGGCTCAGCACGCCCTGGTACAGCCAGACGTCGTCCAGTTCACCGGAGAAGTACTCGCCCCAGGCACCGGCCGCCCTGTTCCGGCCGAACTGCACGCCGCCGCCCGCCTCGTAGGGCTGCGGGGCGCCGGTCCAGGAGATGTGCGGGGTGCAGCCGGTCGAACCGTCCGGGCAGCCCTGGTTCTCGATCTGGCCGCCGACGTACAGGGCGAGCCGGTCCGCGAAGGCGTCGTACGTGACCGCCAGGTGCGTCCAGTTCTCCAGGACGGAGGTGGCCGGGGTGTGCGCGGTCAGGGTGCGGACCGCGCCGGTGGCGTCGGAGTCGCGCACCTCGGCCTGCCACTGGCCGGTCGGCTGGCCGTTGGCGTCCTTGCCGAGGCTGTGCCAACGCAGGGTGACGGCGCTGTTGTCGGCGCCCGCCACGGACAGCACCGTCATGTCCCGGGCCGGGACGCCCGCCGTGTTCGCCCAGCCGGCCAGGGTGAAGCTCTGGCCGGTGTGCAGCGGGGTCGAGGCGGTCGCGGCGTAGCCGGTGGTGCCGTCCAGCAGCAGGGTGCCGGGGGCGGGCAGCAGGCCGCCGTCGGCCTTGACCGAGGCGCCGCCGCCGAGCTGGGCGCCGGCCTTGGCCGGGCCCTCGTCCGGGGTGACGGCCGGGGTGCCGGTGGCCGAGGAGAGCTTCCAGCGGCCGGCCAGCTGCGGGCGCTGCTGGACCATCGCGGTGGCCTCCGGGCCGGTGACGACGCGGTCGTAGAGGCGCACGTCGTCGATGTCGCCGCCGAAGAACTCGCCGTTGGCGCCCTCGCGGTTGACGGCGCCGATCTGGATCGGGCCGGGGTTGGCCCACGGCGCGTTCTGGGTGTAGTCGGACTCGCCGACCAGGAAGCCGTTGATGTAGAAGCGCAGCTTCTTGGCGGCGGTGTCGGAGACGCCCAGCAGGTGGGTCCACTCGCCGGTGGTGCCGGCGAAGCACGGCACGCCGTTGATCTGGGTGCCCGCCGTGCAGGCGTCCTGCCAGGTGCGCACCAGGGTGTCGGTGGAGCTGTCCTCCTTGTAGCGGCCGAAGATCCAGCGTCCCCAGTAGGGCGAGTAGTACAGCGAGAACTCGTTGTTGTGCTGGCCGATCTGGGTGACCGCCATCTTCGGGGTGGTGTCGCCGGGGGTGGGAGCGGGCAGCTTCACCCAGGCGGAGACCGAGAAGTCCCGGCTGCCGTCCACCTGCGGGCGGGTGCCGCGCAGGTAGTCGTCCGCGCCGTCCAGGTGGATCGCCTTGTCGGCGATGCCCGGGCGGCCGAGCGCGACGCCGTTGTAGGCGGTCAGGTTGTCGGTCTCGGTGGTGCCGATCGGCTTGGCGGAGGCGTCGTCGAAGTGCCAGACCGCCCTGGCGGGCAGGCCGGTGGCGAGCTGCTTGTCGGCGGCGACGTCGGCGGCCTCGGCCTTGCTGAGGGGGCGGTCCCAGACGCGGACCTCGTCGACCGAACCCTTCCACGGGTCGGTCCAGGTGCCGAAGTACTTGGAGCGGCCGAACTCCAGCGCGCCGTGGACGTCCCAGGTGGCGGCGACGGTCACCGGGGTGCCGGGCACGCCGTTGACGTACAGGGTGCCGGCCTTCGTGGCCGGGTCGTAGACGCCCACCAGGTGGGTCCACTGGCCGAGGACCACGGGGGCGTCCGAGCTCGCCGGTTCGAGGGCGTAGTCGGTGGGGTTGTCCCGGCTGGAGGTCCACATGGTCCACTTGCCGCCGAAGAGGCCGAGGGCGAAGCGCGCCGCGGAGCTGCCGTTCTCGCTGACCGCGACCCGGTTGCGGGTGTTGTCGGTGAGGTTGACCCAGGCGGAGACGGCGAAGCCGCGGGTGGTGTTCAGCACCGTGCCCTGGGTCTCGGCGTAGCCGTCGGCGGTGCCGTCGAGCTTCAGCGCGGTGCCGCTGTGGGCGTCGGCCGGGGTGCCGGCGGAGGAGAGGGCGGCTCCGGAGCCGAGGGTCGCCTCGAAGCCGCCGCCGGTGCCGGTGACGCCGGTGCCGCTCGGGTCGTCCATCGACCAGCCGGTGCGCTGGGTCTGCCCGGAGAGCACGGTGAAGTAGTACGTCTCGGGCTGCGAGGCGTTGCCCGCGCCGTCGACGGCCCGGGCGGACAGGAAGTGCACGCCGGCGGTCTGCGGCTGGATGCGCACGCTCTGGCCGGCGCCGCCGCTGGTGGCGACCTCGTTCGCCGCGGACGGCGAGGTGTCCAGGCCCCACTGGTACTTGACCACGTCGGTGGCGGCGGACTTCAGGGTGAACTGGCCGCTCCTGCCGACGCCGTCGGTCCACGGCAGTGCCGCGGTGGCGTCCTTGGAGCCCGGGTAGGCGTCCGAGGTGATCGCCGGGCCGTCCGGGGCGGAGGTGTCGACGATGAAGTAGCAGCCGGTCGGGTCGCCGTCGGCGGACCACGGCCCCCACTGCGAGCCGTCCCAGGCGCGGGCCTCCCAGTCGAGCTGGAGGTTCTGCGGCAGGCCGGCCGGCAGCGGCCAGGAGAACATCGATCCGGAGGCCTTGAAGGTGTTGCCCGCGGGTGCGGCGTCCTCCGATCCGGTGGACCACCAGCGCCGGCGCAGGCCGGTGCCGTCGTCCCAGCCGACCGCGAACTGCACGCCGATCGCCTCGCCGTCCGGGTCGGAGGCCCGGGTGGTGACCTGCGGCATCCTGTTGATCCTGATGCCCGGGTACTGGCAGACCGAGCCCGGCGACATCGTCATGTCGGACATCGGGATCTGGTTGGGCCGCAGGTTGTAGTACACCGACAGGTAGGCGTCGTCGGTGAAGCGCTTCCAGGCGAGGGTGTCGCCCTCGTTCTGGGCCTTCAGGCCGAAGGTGATGGTCGGCCAGCCCCAGTTGGCGGCGTCCTGGACGAGGTTGCGCACCGCGCCGTCCTCGCCGTACTCCAGCCAGCCGCCGGGGCAGTTGCCGCTCCAGCCCTTGGCGGTGTTGATCGTCTGCAGGTAGCGGCTCCAGAAGCCGGAGGCGTTCTGGGCGTTCCAGTTCAGGCCGGGGGATATGTAGCCGGTGCTCCACAGCTCGACGGGCCGGGCGTCGCAGGAGTACGACCAGCTCTCGTAGGTGCCGAAGGTGGCGGAGAGGACCTGCTTGCCGACGAACGGGTTGGGCACCTGGAAGAACGCCCGCTTGACGTCGGTCGGTGCGCACCGGGAGGTGTCGCCGCAGTAGCCGACGCCCCAGTCGTGGACGTAGCTGCTGTTGTACGTGAAGTGCCAGTACACCTGGTTCGGGTAGGTGCGCGAGACGCCCGCCCAGTCGCCGGCGTGCGGGGTGTTCCACGCCGGGTCGATCATCACCGGGTACACGGTGTCCGGGGCGTCCAGCATGGCCTGGTCGGGTGTGAGCAACAGGCCGTCCTTGGGCAGGTCGACCTTGAGCCGGGTCATCTTGGCGCCCTCGCCCGGGAGGTCGCCGTAGCCGGCCGTGGCGGGGTCGGACTGGGCGGGGGCCTCGGCCTGCGGGGCGGCCTTGAGGTTCTTCGGGGCGGCGGCCGGAGCGGTCGCCGGAGCGGGACCGGTCGGCTTGGAGGAGTCCCACATCACCGGGACGGGCGCCTCGAAGACGGTGCCGCCGCCGGACGGGTCCTTCGCCGTGAGGGTGCCGTCCGCCTCCTGGCCGACCGTCAGGCCGGTGCCTTGCAGGCCGAGCCGGAGCTGGTCCAGCTCGGGGTTCTTCGCGGCCTCGGCGGTGTGCACCACGATCACCTGGGTGAACCCGGTCTTCGTGGCGGACAGCCGCAGGTCCACGTCCGGAAGGATCGCCCGGTACTCGGCGGTCGCGCCGTTGACCGTCGGCTTGGGCAGCGGCTTCGGCCAGCTGAGCTTCAGCTCCTTGCCGGCCCGGGCCATGGTGACCAGAGGTTCGCTGCCGCCGCCGGAGAACCGCAGGTCGGCGGTGGACCCCTTGGGGGCGACGGCGCCGCCGGGCAGCGTTCGCAGCGTCGGGTCGAGGTCCACCCAGGCGCCGTTCTTGCGCACCCGCTTGGGCTGGACGTAGGTGGTGGTCTTCAGCCTGCCGTCGGGCTGGGCGACGGTGTCACTGGTTTCGCTGCGCTTGGCGAGCACCTCGACCGGCTTGCCGCTGCGGGCGGCTTCCCGGACGGCCAGGCTCTCGGAGGTGTCCTGGGCGTCCGTGACGCCGGGCGGCGGTGTCCCGCCCGCCGCGGCGGCGGCCGGCACCACCGCGGTGGCGGCCAGCGCGACCGCGGCGAGGGCCGCGGCGAGCAGGCTGCCCGACCGTCTTGCTGCTGTTCTCACTGTGCGTAAGCTCCGACTTCCGGTATGTGGGCGAAGTTTGAGCGGATCTTCATGGACGCTTGACGGGGTGTCAAAGGTTCGTAGAAAACCGGTGCGGATGTGCGCACGTGTCGACCTGTCGACAGAAGGGGAGCAGCTCAGGTAAAACCGGATAAACCGACTGTGGGATTGTGATGGACATCACAGGGATAAGAGGAGTTGGAAGGTCCGGTTCCGGATCATGGGTGCGACGGCGAGCGGTAACCGACAGCGGCCGCCGCTCGGACCTCCGGAGGTCAGTCGGCCGTGGTGGCGTGCGGCGGCAGGGTGCGGAGGGCCCGGGCGATCTGGGCGAGCCAGCGGGCCTCGGCCTCGATGGTGCCGGTGTGGGGCGGCTGGGGGTCGGCCGGAGGCGGGGTGGTGGCGGCCCCGGTGCGGGCGTGGTGCAGGGCGGCGGCGATCCGGGCGGCCTCGGCCGGGGCGCCGTCCGTGGTCGGGGGCGCCTCGGGGGCCGTGCGGTAGCGGCGCAGGATGAGCAGGCCGTCGCGGATCTCGATGACCCGGCGGTAGAGCGCGAGTTCGGCGTCGGCCGGGGGCAACCGGCCGGCGGTGAGGGCGATCTGCGGGAAGGCCGCGTGCAGCGCCCGCCACAGCGGCCCGAGCGAGCGGTAGTCGCGGTACGCGGTCCGCCAGCGCCGGGCGGCCCGAGCGGCCCGGGCCCACAGCAGGGTGGTGGCGCCGGCCAGCAGCAGGACCGCGCAGAGCCGGCCGAGCGTCAGCGAGACCGGGTCCTCGGTGGTCCGCTGGCCGCCCGAGCGCAGGGCGCCGAGGACGTCGTCGAGCCCCCACGCGGCCCAGAGCAGGCCGACGGCGTTGGTGAGGGTGATCAGGCCGAGGGCCGTACGGAGGGCGGCGGTGCCGGCCTGCCGGGTCCAGTACAGGGCCTGGCGCAGCAGGGTGACCAGGCAGCAGGTCACGTAGCCGGTGATGACCAGGTCGTAGCCGGCCAGCGCCACCGGGCCGAACCGCCCGGTGGCCGCCATCCGGCCGCCGGACTCCGCGATCCCGGCGAGCAGGAACAGCGCGGTCGCCGAGAGGACCGCGAGGGCGGTGCCGGCTTGGCGGCGGCGCAGCGAGCGGGCGTCGGCCGCGGGGCGGCGCAGTGCGACGGCGGTCAGCGCGAGGAACCCGGCGGAGCCCATCTTGAGGTGGTCGGCGAGCATGCCGGACAGGCCCGCCAGGCCCGTCCCGTGGTCGATGCCCGCCCTGGTCTGACCGGCCATCAGGGCCAGGAAGGCGCCGAAGCACCAGGCGAAGCAGCAGGTGTAGCGGAGGGCCGGTGAGGTGCCGCGGTGGCGGCCCGCGAAGAACCGGTACGTGCTCAGGCCGAGCAGCAGGGCCGCGGCGCCGGCCAGGACGGGGTCAAGCATGCGGGCCCGGCGGGCGGCGGGTGCCCAGCAGCGGGGCGAGCCGGTGCGCCCACTCGGCGTCGCGGGGCTCGGCGCCGGACGGGCGGCCGCCGGGCAGCAGGGCGCGCTTGAGGATCAGCGAGGCGAGCAACTCGGCCTCCTGCTCCTGGGGTTCGAGGTAGACGGTGCGTCCCAGGACCTTCCCGACCAGCTCCGGGGAGAGGTGCGGCAGCAGGCCGACGGTGAGCCCGGGGTCGGGCGAGGGGGCGTCACCGTGCCCCAGCAGGAGGTGGGCGTACTCGTGCACCAGGATGTGCTGGCGGTGCACCTCGCTGGTGTCCTCGGCGTACACGATGTAGTCGGCCTGACCGGTCGTCACCAGCAGTCCGCAGGGCGCTCCGGGCCGGGCGGGGACGGCGATCAGGTCGATCGGCCGGCCGCGGTCGTGGGCGAGGCGGGCGACGAGCTCGGCGGCGTCGAACGGGTCGGGGAGTTCGAGCGACCCGCTGATCGCGCGGCAGCGCCGCATCAGTCCGCCGTGGCGTCGGATCCACCGCAATGCGCGCCTCGCCTATCCGCCGGGCCGACGTGGCCGGCCGACCGTCGCGGGGTGCCCGCTCGGTGGCACCACGTCCTGCTCACGGGGAGGGCTTGCCCCTGGCAGCCTCCCGGCGAGCGATAGTCTCGATCACATCGGAGACGGTGTCCAGAGCCTCGGGCGAGAGTTCCACCGCCCGCAGCGCCATGTTCCGGACGCCGGCGTCCCGCAGCGCCTCCAGGAGGGCGAGTTCGGCGACTACCTCCTCGGAGCGGTCGTCGAAGAAGTAGGCGGGGGAGACGTGGAAGAACGCGGCCAGCGCCTCCAGGTGACGCTTGGTCGGGTTGTCGCGCTTGCCGGTGCGCAGCTGCCACAGGTAGGTGGCCGAGAAGGTCTCGCCGGTGGCCTCGCGACAGGCGCGCGCCACGTCCTCGTTGCTGTACTGCTCCCGGTTCGGCCGCCGGACCGTGCGGAACAGCGCCTCGATCCTCTCGGCGAGCGTGCTCGCCCCGGCTTCCGCCATCTCCGCCTCCTGCGCCACCCCTGCCGGCTCCGGCGGCGCTGGGGCACGGGCCGGCCGCCGGGTGACCATCGTAGCTTCGGGCGTCGCACCGGCGGCGGGCGGTGCCGCTCCCGGGGCGCGAACGCGGGCCCGGGCCCTCCGGGGGGAGGGACCGGGCCCGCGTCCGGTGCGGGGGTGCCGCGCCCGAGCGTCAGCAGCAGCCCACGCTGAGGCTGCCGCAGGTGCCGCACCAGCTCTGGTCGGTGGCGCTGCACAGGTCGTTGTTGGTGAAGGCCTCCTCGCCGCCGCTGAGGGCGCTCAGGTCCGGCTCACCCAGCGGGTGGCCGGGCGCCGTGCGCGGCGCCTCGGGGTCCTTCCAGGACCGGACGGTCAGCTCGTCGCTCATGGTTCGGTTCCTCCCGGTCCGCTCAGCAGCAGCCGATGGAGAAGCTGCCGCAGGTGCCGCACCCGGTGATGTTGGTGGTGCAGATGTCGTACACGGTGATCTGCTCCTCGCCGCCGGTGAGGGCGGTCAGGTCCGGCTCGCCGATCGGGTGGCCGGGGGCGGTGCGGGCCGCCTCGGGGTCCTTCCAGGACCGGACGATCTGCTCGTCGCTCATGGTTCGGTTCCTTCCTGGTCGCTCGGCAGCGGCTGGATCAGCAACAGCCGAAGGTGAATCCGCCGCAGGTGCCGCAGGCGGTCTGGCCGGTGCACATCTCGAAGACGGTCTGCTCCTGCTCGCCGCCGGTGAGGGCGGTCAGGTCCGGCTCGCCGATCGGGTGGCCGGGGGCGGTGCGCGGCGCCTCGGGGTCCTTCCAGGACCGGACGGTCCGTTCGTCGCTCATGGTTCGGTTCCTTTCGTCGCGGGAGGCGGTGCGGCCGTCAGCAGCGGCCGCCGGTGGCCCAGGTGGGGCAGCAGCCGGCGGTGCCGAGGGCCTCGCTGCCGCCCTCCTCGTCGGCCAGGCCGCCGACCGCCAGGGCGAGGTCGACCTCGCCGGACGGGTGGGCGGGGGCGGTGGCGCGGGCGGCGTCCTCCGGGTCCTTCCAGGCGCGGGCGGTGCGGTCGTCGCTCATGGCGTTCCTGCCTTTCGGTGGTGGTGGTGTTCCGGTGGTGGTGCGACCGGGCGGCCGGGTGGCCGGCCGGGCTCGTGGGACGGGCGTCGGGCGCCCGTCGGGTTCAGCGGCTCGCGGCGGGGCGCGCGTCGGTGTCGGCGGCGCCGAACAGCCGGCGGTACGTGCCGTCCTGCTCGATCAGCTCGTCGTGGCGGCCGCGTTGGACGATCCGGCCGTGTTCCAGGACGAGGATCTGGTCGGCGTTGCGCACGGCGTTGAGCCGGTGGGAGACGACGATCCGGGTGACGGCCAGGTCGGCGAGCGCGCCGTCGACGTGGCGCTCGGTCTGCGGGTCGAGGTGGCTGGTCGCCTCGTCGAGCAGCAGCAGCCGCGGCCGGTGCACCAACGCCCTGGCCAGGGCGACCCGTTGGCGCTGGCCGGCCGAGAGGGCCGAGCCGCTCTCGCCGACGGGCGTGTCGTACCCCATCGGCAGCGCCAGCACGTCCTCGTGCAGCCCGGCGATCCGCGCGGCCCGGATCACCTCGGCGTCCTCGGCGTCCGGCCGGCCGAGGGTGAGGTTGTCCCGGATGCTGCCGCCGAACAGGCTCAACTCCTGCAGCACGGCGCCGCAGTGGGCGCGCAGGTCGGCCAGGTCGAGCCGGTCGATCGGCACGCCGTCGTGGCGCACCGTCCCCTCGTCGGGCCGCAGCAGGCCGAGCAGCAGCAGGGCCAGGGTGCTCTTGCCGGAGCCGGTCCGGCCGACGATGCCGAGCTTGCCGCCGGCAGCGACGGACAGGTCGATCCCGCTGAGGGCGGGCGGGCCGGACGGCTGGTAGCGGAAGGTCAGCGCGCGGACGTCCACGGCGGTCGCCCGGTCCGCGGCGAGGCGCAGCCGGCCGCCGGTCTCGGTCGGCGCGTCGAGGACGTCGAAGAGGCGTTCCACCTGGGCGTTGACGGTGAGGTAGAGCTGCCCGGTGGTCGACAGCGTCTCCAGCGGTGCCAGGACGGACAGCACCAGGCTGTTCGCGGCCAGCATGGTGCCCAGGGTGGAGCGGCCGGTCAGGACCGTCCAGGCGCCGACCCCGAGCAGGAGCAGCGGGCCGAGCGAGGTCGCCGCCCGCTGGGTCCCGGCGAGCACGGCGGTGGCGCGGCCGCGCCGCAGCATCGCGCCCTGGTAGCGGGTGAACAGCCCCTGCCAGTGCTCCACGGCGCGGCTCTCCACGCCGTTCGCCTTGAGCGGCAGGATCGCCTCCAGCGCCTCGACCAGGTAGCTCTGCTCCTCCGCCCGGGCGACCAGCTCCAGTTGGGCGAGGTTGCGCAGCCGCCGGTGGGCGCGGACGACCAGGAGCAGCTGCAGCAGGAACAGCGGGGCGACGGCGAGCAGGTACAGGGGCTGCAGCAGGACGACGGCGACCAGGTAGCCGACCAGCAGGACGCCGTCCAGCGCCACGGTCATCAGCTGCTGGGTCAGGGTCTCCCGGGTGCTGGAGACGCTGGACGTGCGCATCAGCAGGTCGCCGCGCCCCCGGTCGAGGAAGAACCGCAGCGGCAGCCGGAACAGGTGCTCGACGAAGGACCGGGTCAGCACCAGGTCGCCGCGCCGGCGCAGCGCGAGCAGCGCCAGCGCGCGCAGGGCGGTCAGCACTCCGGTGAGCAGGGCGACGCCGACGGCGGACAGCGCCAGCAGGACGGGCAGGTCGGTGCGGTGCTGCGGCAGCAGCGTGTCCACCACCGTGCGGGTGAGCAACGGGACGGCCAGGCCCAGCAGTTGCAGCGCTCCGGTGACCAGGGCGGTCAGCGCGAGCAGCGACCGGCCGCCCGGGGCGGCGAGGAAGCGCCGCAGGTAGCGGACCATCGGACGGTCGCGCAGCGGGGTGTGCCGCTCCTCGAACCGCTCGCCCGGTTCCAGGACGAGGACCACACCGCCGTACAGGTCGTCGAAGTCCGGCCGGGAGATCTGGCGGCGCCCGCCGGCCGGGTCGACCAGGCGGACCGACCGGTGGTCGACCTTCTCCAGGACGACGAAGTGGTGGGTCCTCAGGTAGGCGACGACCGGGCCCCGCAGCGGTTCGTCCAGGGCGGCCGGCCCGTGCTCGACGCGGGCGGTCAGGCCGCTGCGCCGGGCGGCGTCGACCAGGACGGCCACCGACGCGCCGTCGCGTCCGGCGCCGAGCAGCAGGCGGCAGTCGGCCACCGTGGAGTCGCGCCCGTAGTGGCTGAGCACCATGGCCAGGCAGGCGGCCGCGCACTCGGTGCGGGTGAACTGGAGCCGCTGCGGCACCCGGTGGGCGCGCCGCCGGGGGCGGGGCCGGGCGGCGGCCGACGGGGAGCTCACGGGGCCTCCTGCGGGGCGAGCAGGAGCACGGGGGCGACGCGGTCGGGCGCGGCGATCCGCAGCAGTCCGTGGCCGATGCCGGCCAGGCCGGTCATCAGGCCGGGCGTGACGATGCCGCCCGGGGTGCCGCAGACCGGTCCGCGCTCCTCGATCCCGGCCAGCAGGGCGTCGCGGGTGCGCCGGTAGTGCTCCCGGGCCGGTTCGACCCCGGCGCCGGCCGCCGCCGCGAACAGCTCCAGGTTGCCCAGCCCGCCGTGGCAGAGGCTGTCGTTGTCGGTCCGGTCGGCGGCGGCGGCGGTCGAGCGTACGGCCCGCCGCAGGGTCCGGTCGTCCGCCGGGGTGCGCAGCGCGGCGGGCAGGCCGGCCCGGAGCAGGCCGATGCCGGGGGCGCCGTGGCACCAGGCGTGCAGGTGCGCGGTGGTGCCGGGCGGCGGCGCGGCGAGCCAGGGCCGGGGCGCCTGCTCCCGGTAGTCCGGCCAGTTGTCGACGGCGGGGTCGAAGCCGGCCGCCTCGTGGGCCAGGGCGGCCCGGCCGGTGCGCAGCGCGGCCGCGTCCCCGGTGCGGGCGGCGTGCCGCAGCAGCGCCCAGCCGATCCCGCCGGTGCCGTGCGACATGCCCAGCAGCGGCCGCGCGCCGGTCATCGGGGTGCGCCAGGCGACGGTGTCCCCGGGCTGCGGCTCGGCCTTCTCCACCAGCAGCCGGGCGCAGTGCGCGGCGCAGTCGCGCACCGCGCGGCCGTGCCGGTGCGCGAGCGCCTCGGCCACGGCGAGGCAGCCGGCGGCTCCGCCGATCAGGTCCAGCTGCCGGTCGTCGTCGAGGCCGCGGACCGCCGCGGCGAACACCTCCGCCACGGGCTCGGCCAGGGCGGGGTCGTCGAGCAGGACGGCGGCGCAGTCCAGCGCGTAGGCGGTGCCCGGCAGCCCGCTGAACGCCCCCCAGGAGCGGTTCGGGCTGCGGCGCAGCGCGTGCGCGAGGTGCTCCGGGAACGGCGCCAGGACGCGCCGGGCCCACCGGGCGTAGCGCTCCTCCCCGGTGACGGCGGCGAGTTGGGCGAGGAGCAGGGCCGGGCCGGGGTAGCCGCCGAACAGGTCGTCGCGCAGGGCCGTGACCCGCCACTGGTCCCGGGCCAGGTCGAGCCCGAGCCAGCCGGTGCGTCCGCCGGCGCGGTGCGCGTCGGCCGTCAGGCGGTCGGCGACGGACCGGGCGAGGCGCAGGGCGCGCTCGGCGGGGGAGGCGTCGGCACCTCCGGCGGGGGAGCGGTCGGGGCCGGCCGCGGCCGCTCCCCCGCCGGCCTGCGGGTTGGTGGCGCGGGCGGCGAAGGCGGCCCGGACGATCCAGTCCTGGGTGGCCAGGTCGCGCTCGTCCATCGCGGCGACGATCCGCCGGGCCCGGTCGAGCCCCGACTCGGGCAGCACCCGCGGCAGCACGTGACCGCGGTGGGTGAACAGGTCGCGGGAGCCGACCACGGAGCGGAACAGCGGCACGTCGCCGCCCCAGAGGTCCTCGGCCTCCAGCCGCAGCAGCGGCCGGTGCGCCGGGTTCTCGGCGGACTGGGCGAAGAGCAGCCCGAGCACCCGGTCGCGGTCGAGCGCGTCCCGGGTGACGTCCGGGTGGGTGCTCTCGCTCAGCAGGTGGGCGTAGACGCGGGTGGCGCGCAGGATGGTGCGACAGGTGTCCGCCCGGAACCGCTCCAGCGGGCCGTCCGGCGCGAGCAGCGCCGCGCGGTGGGCGGCGATCGCCCGGTAGCCGGCCGCGAACCCGGCCCGCAGGGAGGGCAGGTGGTCGGCCGGGTCCACGTCCAGGCCGTCCAGGCTCGGCCGGTTCGCGCTGCCCTCGAAGGCGCGCTGCACCCGGGCCAGCCGCATCCCGTCGGTGCCGCCGTCCTCCCAGGCGGGCATCCTGAACGGCAGCACGGCGCCCTTGTCGGCGCCCATCCCGCCGACGTCCAGCACCGCGCCGCCGTCGCCGACCAGCACCGAGGGCAGCAGGCCCACCCGCTGCACCGAGTGGGCGAGCAGGTGCTGGGCCGGGTCGTCGTCGACCAGCGGGCTGCCGGTCAGCTGGGGCACGCCCACGTGGAACAGCGACTCCAGGTCGACCGCGATCGGCTGGTCCCCGACGGCGATCACGTTCTCGAAGTGGAAGTCGGTGGCGGCGAGCGCGTAGAGCAGGGCCAGCAGCGCCCCGAGGCGGTGGTAGAACCGCTCGGCGGCCGCGCGGTCGGCGCACGGCGCCGGCGCCGTGAACTCGATCCAGCCGTACCCGCCCCGGTCCCACACCGCCACGGTGCCGAGGCCGAGGCCCGGCAGCGCGGTGTCGTACCAGGCGACCAGCGCGTTGAAGTGCTCGTGGACGGCCAGCGGCCGGGGCTTGTACACCAGCCGGGCGCCGGAGGAGAAGGTCAGCAGCGCGACCGAGCGGCCCGCCTCGTGGCCGTCGCCGCGGCCGGTCCGGACCTCGGTCAGCTCGCCGGGGTCGCGCCCGTCGAAGAACCGCTCGACCAGGGCCGGCCGGTCGGCGGTGAAGCGTTCGAGGAACTCCCGGTGCGCCTGGACGGCGTTCACGGTGACGCACGCCAGCAGCCGGGCCAGCACGGCGTACTCGTCCAGCAGCGCGGCCAGTTGCTCGGGCTCGCGCTGCCAGGCGACGAAGGAGCGGAAGCGCTCGCGCGGGGTGCCGCCGGACAGCCGGTCGGACAGTCGGGCCACGTGGAGCTCCAGCACCAGGGTGCGGGCGAGCACCGAGACGAGCTGTTCGCGCAGGCTGTCGGTGAGCGAGCGCCGGACCGCCGCGCGGGCGGGGCCGGCGGCGCCCTCGGCGGGCAGCGGCGCCGCCAGCCGGCGGTGGGCCTCGGCGAGGAAGGGCTCGACGAGGACCGCGAAGTCGGCGGAGCCGTGCCGGTGCCGGCCGTCGTGCTCCGTGCAGTGGTCCTCGGCGTGTTCCTCGTCGGACGCCTCGTCGGGCCTGGGGGTCTGCCGCGGTGCGCGGGCCATGACGTCCTCGACGAACCGGGCCCAGGCCGGTTTGCCGGTGCGCGCCGCCAGGTCGTCGGGGTGCTCGGCGAGCAGCCGGCGCAGCAGCGCGGGGTCGACGCCGAGCGCGTGCCCCTGGGCGGCGGCCGTGTCCGGGGTGTGCTCCGGGAACGCCGTGCGCCAGCGGGCCAGCCGGCGGTCGGCGCGCCAGCCGAGGCTGCCCTCCGTCGGGTGGTCGGCCGCCGGGTGGTCGGCCACCGGGGCGGGCGGTCCGTCCTCGGCGGCGAGGCGCTCGGCCAGCCACAGGCCGCGCGCCCACCAACTGCCGGTCAGCGGTGCGCGGTCGACGCGTGACCAGGGGGCGGCGGTGTCCGCGGCATCGGGCGGGGTCTTCGAGGGCATGCTGAACTCCTGGGACGCGGAGGGCGGACGATCCGGAGGACCGGGCGGACTGGCGCGAGGGGGAGGGCGAAGCGGCCGACAGCTGGTGTGAACGAGAGTGATCGATCGATTCACATCAGCTGATGCCGTGGGGCGAGTCTGCGCGGTCCGGTGACGGCGCGTCAAGTGGTGTGAACGGCCGTGCCCGAGCCGTTCATCTCAGCTGTTGACCCGGCTTCGCCCACGCCGGGCGGCGTGACCTGCCGGAACGCGCGCAGGTGCCCCCGGAGTGCGAACACCCGGGGACACCTGCGGAGTCGGTCGAAACGATTCAGTTGTCGAGGCGGTGCACCGTGCTCAGCCCTCGTGCAGCGCCCGCCGGTCGCTGGTGACCCGGGCGGTGCCGGGCAGGGCGATGAGTTCCGGCTTGAACAGCGGCTGGGTGTCCATCGCGGGCTCCCAGGTCGCCAGCTTCTCGTCCTGGGGCACCTCGATCCGCCGGTCCGCGGCGAGGTCGGCGACCACCTTCACCAGCAGCCGGACGCCGAGCGGGGCCAGGTGGTCGCGCCACAGGCTCTGCGCGGTCGAGCCCGGGGGCACCAGCAGGTGCTCCTGGGCGGCGAGCGGCCCGCCGTCGGTGCGCTCGGTGAGGTGGTAGACGCTCCCGCCCGTCACCTTGTCGCCGTCCCGGATGGTCCACCGGATCGCGTCCCGGCCGCGGTGCAGCGGCAGCAGGCTGGGGTGGTACCCGATGGTGGCGACGGCGGCCCTGGCCCGGGTCTGACGGCCGAGGAAGGCGTGCGAGTGCGCGGCGACGATGACGTCCACCCCGTCCGGGATGTGCATCGCGCGCAGTTCGGCCGAGTCCGTCCACGGGATGTCCCGGGGGAACGCCCAGGCCCGCAGCCGGTCCCAGGCCATCGCGTCGCTCTCGTCGGACTTTCCCTTGCGCAGCCGGGGCGCGGCCGCGCCGACGATCTTGTGCCCGTTGTCCAGGAGGGCTTCCGCGACCTGCACCGCGAACGCCCCTTGTCCCGACATGTAGATGTTCATCCGCACTCCCGCGGTCGCTGGTCGGCTGGTGGTCGGCGTCAGGTGGCCGGCGTCCCCACCGCGGTGGTGAAGTGCCGCTCGACGTAGTCGAGGGCGCCGTCGCGGTCCGGGCAGGAGTGGACGGTCCGCCAGCCGTCCGGTACGGCCAGGTGGGGCCGCCACAGCGCGTACTGCTCGGCGGCGTTCACGACGACCAGCCAGTCGCCCTCCCCGCCGTCGAAGGGGTTGCCGCTCATCGGTCGGCCTCTTTCAGTCCGGAGTGGTCGGGTTCGAAGCGCACCGGCATGGTGGAGAAGCCGGTCAGGAAGTTGGAGCGGATGCGCAGCGCCTCCTCGGTCTGCTCGAACCCGAGGGTGAAGTCCCGCAGGGCCTTGAGCAGTTCGGCGATCTCCACCTTGGCCAGGTACGAGCCGACGCAGAAGTGCGGGCCGTAGCCGAAGGCCAGGTGCTTGTTGGGGGTGCGGCCGAGGTCGAACTCCCCGGGCCGGGCGAAGACCCGTTCGTCCCGGTTCCCGGAGGCGTGCCAGAGCGTGACGATGTCGCCCGGCCACAGCCGTACGCCGTGCAGCTCGGTCTCCCGCTCGACGCTGCGCCCGAAGTGCATGGTGGGCGACGCCCAGCGCAGCACCTCGTCCACCGCGGTCTCGACCGCGACCTCGCCGTGCTTGAGCCGCCGCCACTGCTCGGGCTGGGACGCCAGCGTGCGGACGCAGTCGATCATCGTCAGCCGGCTGGTCTCGTCGCCGCCGATGATCAGGCTGTAGCAGTTGAGCACGACGTCCTCGTCGGACAGCGGCACCCCGTCGATGGCGCTGCCGATCAGCATGCTGATCACGTCGTCGCCCGGCGACTCGCGCCGCTCCTCGACGATGTCCATGAAGTACATCAGGATCTCGTTGCGGGCCATCTCGGAGTCGACCTCGTCGACGTCCTCGTCGTCCGCCGACAGCGCGGTCTTGGTCAGGCTGAGCAGGTAGTCCCGGTCCCGCTCGGGCACCCCGAGCAGGTTGGAGATCGTGGTCATCGGGATCCGGCTGGCGATCTGCTCGGCGAAGTCGCAGCCGCCGGACTCGACCGCCTCGCGGATCCACAGCCGGGTGTTGACCCGGACGGTCCGCGCGACCTGGTCGAGCACCCGCGGCGAGAGCACCCGCTGGAGGATCTTGCGCAGCTCCAGGTGCCGGGGCCCGTCGGTGACGGCCAGCATCCGGCCGGCCCCGGCGTCGCCGCCCTCCAGGAGGGTGACGAGCACGTTGCCGCGCTGGGACGTGAAGTTCACGTTGTCCCGGTAGGTGGCCATGATGTCGTCGTAGCGGGAGAGCACCCAGAACCCCCGGCGGCCGCCGACCGGCGGGTTCCAGTGCATCGGCGCGGTGTCCCGCAGGGTGCGCCAGAACCCGTCGAGGTCGTGGTCCGCGAAGGTGGCCGGGTCGCCCAGGTCCAGGGCGTCCAGTGCCGGTGTGGTCATGGTCACCAGTCCGTCCGCCAGAACCGGCGGGGCTGGAACGGGTAGGTGGGCAGCGGCACCCGGCGGCTGGCCTCCCCGAGGTGCAGGGCGTCGAAGTCGACCTGCTGGCCGGTCACCCAGGCGGCGGCCAGGTCGGACAGCGCCCGCTCGTCCCGGCCGGCGGGCACGATCCCGTGGTCGTTGCGGGTGAAGGAGCCCGGGTCCGTCCGCGGGGCGGCGGCGGTCGTGGTGGCCGGGCCGCGGGCGTCGTCGGCGAGCGCCGCGATCAGCTCCTCGCGGCTGCGGACCACGGCGGCCCAGCGGCGGGGCATCACCTTGCGGCCGAGGTTGAGGGTGAAGCAGATGTCGTCCAGGCGCAGGTCGGGACGGGCCTCCAGCCACTCCTTCAGGCGGGTGCGCTGACGGCCCAGCGCGTCGTCGTCCAGCGCGGACAGCGTCGCCAGCCGCGGCCGGCCCTGCTCGGCGGCGCGCTCGGCGGGCTCCGGCGCCTCCTCCAGCACCAGGTGGGCGTTGTAGCCGCCGCCGCCGATCGAGGTGATGCCCGCGCGGCGGATGCCGGCCTCCGGCTCCCAGGCCGCGCCCTCGATCTGCGGCACGAACGGGGTGCTGGGGAAGTCGAGGTCCTGGTTGACCTCGGTCAGGTTGATCGTGGCCGGGAGCGTCTTGTGGTACAGCGCCAGCGCGGCCTTGACCGCGCCGAAGCCGCCGGACACCACGCCGCCGTGGCCCACGTTGCCCTTGACCCCGCCGATCGAGGTGGTCGCGGTCTGCTTGCCGAACGCCATGGTCGCCGCGTGCACTTCGAGCTCGTCCGTCATCGGCAGGCCCAGGCCGTTGGCCTCGTACATCGAGACGGTGTCCGGGGTGACGCCGCCCACCTCCATGGCGGCGGCGATGCAGGCGCTCAGCCGCTCGGGCTGGGCCAGGCCGTACGCCATCGCGCTGACGCCGTTGTTGTTGACGGCCGAGCCCCGGACCACCGCGTAGACGTGGTCGCGGTCGGCGACGGCCCGGCCGAGCGGCTTCAGCAGCACGGTGACGACGCCGCTGGACAGCGCGGTGCCGGTGCCGTTGGCGTCGAAGGGGCGGCAGTGGCCGTCCTTCGACAGGATGCGGTTCTCCTCCCACAGGTGGCCGCGCGGGTGCGGCAGGCGCACCATCGAGCCGCCGGCGATCGCCATGTCGCTCTGGCCGAGCAGCAGCGACTGACAGGCCAGGTGCACCGCGTAGTGGAAGCCCGCGCAGACGGCGGCGACGGTGACGGCCTCGCCGGTGAGCCCCATGTAGTAGAGCGCGTTGGAGGTCATGGTGTCCGGCGACCAGGCCAGGCTGGCCTCGATCGCCTCGGGGCCGACCGACACCCGGTCCGGCGGGGAGCTGTAGAGCGCGGCGGTCTGCGGGTTGTTGGCGCCGTACATGCCGATCTCGGCCTTGAGCCGGTCCGGGTCGTAGCCGCCGTCCTCCAGCGTCTCCCAGGCGCTCTCCAGGAACAGCCGGTTCTCCGGGGTCATCGCGGCCGCCATCCGGTCGCTGATCCCGAACACCGACGGGTCGAACTTGTCGTACGTGTCGAGCACGCCGCAGGCCCGGACGTAGAACGGGCTGTGGATCAGCGTCTCGTCGACCTGGATGTCGTCCTTGGCCAGGAAGGACACCGTCTCCCGGCCGTTGACGAGGACGTCCCAGAACTGCTCCTTGGTGCGGGCTCCCGGTGCCCGCAGGGACATGCCGATGACGGCCACGTCACCCGGGTCGTACTCCTGCTCGGGGCTGTCGGTCATGGTGAGCTCCTGCTTCGGTTCGAGGGGAGGGGGGTGGCTCAGCGGCCGGCGGTGCCGCGGCCGCGCAGCGCGGCACGGCGGGCGCCGGCGCGCTGGCGGGCCGACTGGACGACCTCGGGGGTGGCGCCGCTCTCGTCGTCGAGCCAGCGGGCGAGGGAGGCGATGTCGCGGAAGCTGAAGAGGTCGGGCACCCGGACGCGGCGGTCGAAGCGGCGGGTCATCAGCCGGGCGAGGCGGACCAGCAGCAGCGAGTCGCCGCCGAGGTCGTAGAAGGCGGACTGCACGTCGATGCCCGACGGTTCGAGGTCGAGCAACTGGCCCCAGATCTCCGACAGCGCCACCTCGGTCGGCGTGCTGGCGGCGGTCAGCGGCCCGTCGGTCTCGGCGGCCGGCGGCTCGGGCAGCGCGTTGCGGTCGAGCTTGCCGCCCGGGCCCAGCGGGAGGGCGTCCAGGAACACCAGGGTCGCGGGCACCATGTAGTCGGGCAGTTCGACGGCGAGCCGGCCGGTGACGGCGCTCTGCAGCGCGGGGTCGAGCCGGGGGCCGGCCTGCGGCGCGCCGTCGCCGGCGGGCACGACGTAGCCGACCAGCCGGTTGCCCCGGACGGCGGCGGCCGCCTCCCGGACCTCGGGGCAGGCGGTCAGCCGCGCCTCGACCTCCTCCAGCTCGATCCGGTAGCCGCGGAGCTTGACCTGGTGGTCGGAGCGGCCGAGGAACTGGAGCTCGCCGTCCTCGGTGAACCGGACCACGTCCCCGGTGCGGTACATCCGCTCGCCGCTGCGGAACGGGTCCGGCAGGAACCGCTCGGCGGTGGTGCGCGGCCGGTTGACGTAGCCGTGCGCGAGGCCGACGCCGCCGAGGTAGAGCTCGCCCGCCTCGCCGGCCGGCAGCGGCCGCAGGTCCGCGTCGAGCACGTAGACCAGGTCGGTGGTGGTCGGCGGGCCGATGGTCGGCTCGTCGGTGCCGTCCTCGGGCACCAGCCCGAAGGAGCAGAAGACGGTGCCCTCGGTGGGGCCGTAGGCGTTGAACACCCGGGTGGCGCCGGTCTCCCGGTAGGCCCGGTCCACCAGCTTGCGGCGCAGCGCCTCGCCGCCGAACACGATCGAGCGCACGTTCGGGGGCAGTGCGCCGGCGTCGAGCAGGCCGTTCATGACCGACGGGACGACGGACAGGTGGGTGATCCGGTCCACGTACCGGTTCTCCGGCAGGTGCACGGCGCTCTCGACCAGCACGACGGCGCCGCCGCGGCAGAGCGCGTTGAAGATCTCCATCACGGAGAGGTCGAAGCAGACCGAGCTGGCCGCCGAGACGCCGCTCAGGTCGCAGCCCTCCAGCACCCGGTCCATCTCGGCGAGCATCGCCACGGCGCCGGACTGCCGGACGGCGACGCCCTTGGGCTTGCCGGTGGAGCCCGAGGTGTAGATGACGTACGCGGTGTCCTCGGGCACGACCGGCACCGGCTTCCCGCCGGGCTCGGTGGTCACCGTCTCGCCCAGCACGACCACCGTCGTCCCGGGCGGGCAACTGGCCCGGGACGCGGGCGTGGTGAGCAGCAGCCGGGTCCCGCTGTCCTGGACCATGAAGGCCAGCCGGTCGGCGGGGTAGTTCGGGTCCAGCGGCAGGTAGCAGGACCCGGCGCGCAGCGCCGCCAGGATCGCGACCAGCAGGTCGGGGGTGCGCTCGACGCAGATGCCGACCGGGACGCCGGGGCCCGCGCCGTCGGCGGCGAGCCGCTCGGCCAGCGCCCGGGACCGCTCGTTCAGCTCGCCGTAGGTCAGGACGCCGGCGTCGGAGTAGACGGCGGTCGCGTCGGGGTTCTTGACGGCCTGGGCGATGAACTCGGAGTGCAGGGTTTCGGTCATTGCTCCGTCTCCTTGGGGAGGCCGGTCGACGCGATGTCGTCGAGAGCCTGGTCGGGTCGGGCGATCGAGTCGAAGAGCACGGTGCGGTACAGCGCGAGCAGGGCCGTCACGGTCTGCCTTTCCAGGTAGCTCGGTTTGAACTGGACGTGGCCGGCCACCCTGCCGTCGATGTCCGCCATCGAGATCTCCAGGTCGAACTTGGCGAGGTGCCGGCGCACCTGGAGCGGTTCGAGCGGCAGCGCGCCGTCCGGGGTGAGGGTCTTGCCGACGCCGTGGAAGAGCTTCACGGAGCGGGGGAACGCGTCCGAGGACAGCCAGTTCACCACCACGTCGAACCAGGGGGAGCGGCCCTCGGCCCGCGGCGGCTTCAGCTGGGAGGCCAGCAGGTCGAGCGGGTAGTTCATGTGCTCCAGCAGGCCGAGCGAGAAGGCGTGCACCTCGCGCAGCAGCTCGCGGAAGCTGCGCCGGCCCGCCGGGTTCGCCCGCACCAGCACGGTGTTGAGGTAGTAGCCGATGGCGGACTCCCAGCCGGGCTCGGCCCGTTGGGCGATCGCGGTGGCCAGCACCGAGTCCTCCGTCCCGGCCGCGCGGTTGAGCGTGGCGAAGAACCCGGCCAGCACGACGGTGGAGACCGACACGCCCTCGCGCACCGCGAACTCCCGCAGCAGGCGGGTCTCCTCGGCGCTCCAGCGGAACGCGATGTCGCGGCCCTCGTAGGTGACGCCCGGCGGCCGCTCCTTGCTGGAGAGGTCGAGGTGGGCGGGCGGGTCGGCGAGCTTCTCCGACCACCAGTCCAGCGCGGCCTCGGCGGCCGGCCCGGCCAGCCACTGCCGCTCCCACTCGACGAACTCGGTGTACGGGGCGACCGGCGCGCGGCCGGCTGGGTCGGCGCCCTCGTAGAACTCCTGGAGTTCGCGGATCATGACGTCGGCCGAGGCCGCGTCCGAGGCGATGTGGTGGACGAGCACCAGCAGGTAGTGGTCGGCCGGCCCGCGCCGCATCAGGACGATCCGCACCAGCGGGCCGTTGTCCATGTCGAGCGGCTCGTGGCCGTACTGGGCCAGTTCCTCGCGGGCCTGCTCGTCGTCCAGGTCGGCGGTGTCCACCACCAGGAACTCGTACACCGGCTCGTCGAGGATGACCTGGTACGGGCTGCCGCCCGCCTCCACGAAGACGGTGCGCAGCGCGGGGTGGCGGTCCAGCACGGCCCGGACGGCGCGCTCCAGGGCGTCCTCGTCGACCTCGGCCCGGATCCGGGCGGTCACCATGAAGTTGTACGGCACGGCGTCCGGCGCGACCATCTGCATGAACCAGAGCGAGGCCTGGCCGTGCGAGGCCGGGGCCACCTCCAGGCCGAGGCCGCCGGCCCGCAGCTGCTCCAGGGCCGGTGCGTCGGTGGCCTCCAGGAGCCCGCGCGCGTCGAGCTCCTCGACCAGTTCCTCGGCGTCCAGTTCGGACAGGTCCGCCAGGAACGACCGGGCCGGCTCGGGCTTCGTCCCGGGCGCCGGGGCCTGGGCCGGGGCTTGGGCCTGGACCTGGGCCGGGGCCTGGGCCCGGGGTGCCGCGGGGGCCTGGGGCGCCGGGGGCGCGGCCGGTCCGCCGGCGAGCCCGACGAAGTGGTCGACCACCTCGGCGATCGAGCGCCCGTCCAGGAACACCACCGGCGAGACCCGGTGCCCGAGCACCGCCTGCATCCGGTTGACCAGGCGGATCGCCAGCATCGAGTCGAGGCCGAAGTCGCGCAGGCCGGCGGCCGCGTCGAAGCGGCTCTCCGGCACGCCCAGCGCGTCGGCGAGTTCGGCGAGGACGACCTCCGCCACCGGGCGCTCCGCCGCTGCCGCCGGGGCCGCCACCGGCCGCGCCTCGACCGGTGCGGCCGCGGCGGCCACAGCGGCCACAGCGAGGGTCTCGGCGGCCGGGGCCGGCGCGAGGGCGGGGCGGGGCTCGGTGTCGATCCAGTAGCGCTCCTTCTGCCACTGGACCAGCGGGGTCTCCACCACCTCGACGTCGTCGGCGAAGAGCGGGTCGAAGGTCAGCGGCACGCCCCGGACGTACAGCGAGGCGGCGGCGGCCAGCAGGCAGCGGACGTCGCTCTCCTCGCGCCGCAGCGAGTTGACGGCGTGCACCTGGACACCGCGGGACAGCCCGATCTCCTCGACCGCGCCGCGCAGCGTCTCGTGCGGGCCGATCTCGACGAAGGTGGTGACGCCCCGGTCGACCAGCGCGCCGATGGTCTCGGCGAACCGGACCTGGTTGCGCAGGTTGTGCACCCAGTAGTCGACGTCGGCGACCGGGTTCACCGTGTCGGCCAGCGCCGTGGAGTGGAACGGGACGGTCGGCGCCAGCGGGGTGATGCCGTCGACGGCCGCGCGCAGCGGCTCGATCAGCGGGTCCATGCCGGGGCTGTGCACCGGCCGTTCGACCCGGATCCGCCGCACCGAGATCCCGTCCCGCCTCAGGTCCGCCTCCAGGGCGTCGACGGCCTCGGGCGAGCCGGAGACCGCCGCGCTGGTGGGGCTGTTGACCACGGCGACGGCGGCGTGCTCGGCGTACGGGGCCAGCCGCGGCAGCAGCTCCGCCTCCGGCAGGTCGACCGAGATCATGGCGCCCTCGGCGGCCTTGCGCTCCAGCAGGTGCGAGCGGGCGACCACGACGCGGGCGGCGTCCTCCAGCGAGAGCGAGCCGGCCACGCAGGCGGCCGCGACCTCGCCCAGGCTGTGCCCGACCACGGCGGCCGGCTCGATGCCGAGGTCGAGCCAGACCTTCGCCAGCGAGACCTGGAGGGCGAACAGCACGGGCTGCTGGAAGTCCATCTCCTCGTACCGGGCCTGCTCGGCCGGCGCGGCGAGGTGCTCCAGCACCGAGAAGCCGCCGGCTGCCCGTACGGCGGTGTCGCAGGCCTGCATCCAGGTGCGGAACCCGGCGTGCGAGCGCAGCAGTTCGCGGCCCATGCCGACCCACTGGGTGCCGCCGCCGGAGAACACCAGCGCCACCCGCCGGTCGGCGTTGCCGGAGACCGTGCCCGTGACGACGTCGGGGTGCGGCTGCCCGGCGGCGACCCGGGCGAGCCCGTCCAGGACGTCCTGCCGGGTGCGGGCGAACAGTGCGATCCGGTGGCCGTGGTGGGTGCGCCGGGCGGCGAGGGTGTAGGCGAGGTCGGAGACCCGCAGGCCCGGGTCGCGCTCGACGTGGTTGGACAGTTCGCGGCAGGTGTCGGTCAGCGCCTCCGCGGTACGGGCGGTGACGGGCACCAGGTGCAGCGGCCCGTCGGCCGCGGCGTCGCCCGGGCTCGGCGCGACGTGGCGGCCCCGGTCGCCGGCCAGGAACGGGTGGGTCGCGACGGGCAGGCCGGCGGTGTAGAGGGCGCCGAGCGAGCCGAGCAGGGTGGCGGCCTCGTCGGCGCCGCGCCGCAGCGAGGGCAGGGTGGTGGCGGCCGGCAGGATCTCCGACACCGACTTGAGCAGCAGCGGGTGCGGGCTGAGCTCGACCACCGCGTCGACCTCGTGGTCGCGCAGCTTGGTCAGGGCGTCGACCACCCGGATCTCCCGGCGCAGGTTGTCCGCCCAGTAGTCCGGCCCGAGCTCCGCGCCGTCGACCAGGTCGCCGGTGACGGTGGAGATCATCGGGATCCGGGTGCTCCGGGGCCGGAGGCCGTCGAGCTCGACCTTCAGCGGGGCGAGGACGTGGTCGACCAGCGGCGAGTGCGGGGCGTGGCCCATCCGCACCCGGTGGTTGGTGACGCCCGCCTCGGTCAGCCGCTGGACGAGGTCGTCGATCTCCTGCGGGGTGCCGGTGACCAGGGTGGAGCTCAGGCCGTTGCGGCCGGAGAGGGTGAGCCCGCCGGTCAGGTACGGCCGGACCTCGTCCGCCGGGGTCATCACCACGATGCCCTCGCCGCGGCCCACGGCCAGCAGCTGGAGGAGACGGCCGTGGTGGGCGGCCAGCCGGGAGGCGTCCTCGAAGTCGAGGGCGCCGGCGATGTGGGAGGCGGCGAACTCGCCGACGCTCTGCCCCACCACGACGTCCGGCTCCACGCCGAGCGAGCGCCAGGTGTCGGCCAGCGCGACCTGCAGCGAGAACAGCAGCGGCTGGAAGACGTCCATGTCGTCCAGCCGGCCGTCGGCGGCCAGCAGCTGCTCGACCGGGGAGAAGCCGAGCAGCTCCCGCATCCGCTTGTCGGACTTCATCAGGGACCTGCGGAACACCGGCTGGCCGGCCAGCAGTTGGCGGCCCATGCCGACCCACTGGGAGCCGTTGCCGGAGAACAGGAAGGCCACCCGCGGCCTGCGTCCGGCGCTCTGCCCGACGCTCAGTCCGGGGGCCTGCGCGTCGCTGCCGAAGGCGTCGAGGCTGCTCCGGAGTTCGGCCATGTCGCGGGCGGTGGCGGCGAGCCGGAACCGGCCGTCGCCGGGCGTCCGGCGGCAGAGCGCGCGCAGGTCGGTCTCGCCGCGCAGCGCCAGGGCCCGCTCGGCCAGCGCCTCGCGGGAGTCCGCGGCCAGCAGCAGCAACGAGGCCTCGGGGCGCGGCAGTTCCTCGACGGCGAGGTGGCAGATCGAGCCGCCGAACCCGAACGAGCTGACCCCGCCGCGGCGGGCGTCGGAGCGCCGCGGCCAGGGCGCCAACCGGTCCTGGACGGTGAGGTTGTACTCGTCGAACAGGATCTGCGGGTTCGGCGCGCTGTAGTGGAGGCTCGGCGGCAGCACGCCGTTGCGCATCGACATCGCGAGCTTGACCAGGCCGACGATGCCGGCGGCCGCCTCCAGGTGGCCGACGTTGGACTTCACCGAGCCGAGCCGCAGCGGCTCCGCGCGGTCGCCGCCGCCCAGGACGGCGCCGATGGCGTTGGCCTCGATCGGGTCGCCGAGCGGGGTCGCGGAGCCGTGGCACTCGATGTAGTCCACCAGGTGCGGCGCCATCCCGGCCCGCTGGTAGGCGGTGCGGAGCATCTTCTCCTGCGCCTGCGGGTTCGGGGCCGTCATGCCGTTGCTCAGGCCGTCGTTGTTGGAGGAGCTGCCCTTGATCAGGCAGTACACCGGCAGGTCGCGCTCCAGCGCCACGCTCAGCGGGGCGAGCACCACCACGCCGGCGCCCTCGCCGCGGACGTAGCCGTTGGCCCGGGCGTCGAAGGACTTGCAGCGGCCGTCCGGGGCGAGCGCGCCCATCGCGTCCATGGCGGTGTAGTAGTCCGAGACGAAGCTCAGGTTCACACCGCCGGCCAGGACGAGGTCGCTCTCGCCCAGCCAGATCGACTGGCAGCCGACGTGCACCGAGACCAGCGATCCGGCGCAGGCGGAGTCGATGGCCATGCTCGGGCCCTGCAGGCCGAGGACGTAGGAGACGCGGTTGGCGATGATGCCGTCGTGCATGCCGGTCGCGGTGTGCGGGGTGATCTGGCTGTCGGGGCCGCGGTAGTGCGCCAGGGCGGCGTAGTCGCCCCAACAGGAGGCCATGAACACGCCGGTGTCGCTGCCGACGAGGCTGTGCGGCGCGATGCCCGCGTCCTCCAGCGCCTCCCAGGACAGCTCGAGGATCAGCCGCTGCTGCGGGTCCATCTGGACGGCCTCGCGGGGCGAGATGCCGAAGAACAGCGGGTCGAAGCGGTCGATGCCGTCGATGAACCCGCCCCAGCGGACCCGGTCGTTGAGCAGTTCGCGGCGGGCGGCCGGCACCGGTCCGACGGCGTCGCCGCCCTCGACCAGCAGCCGCCAGAACGAGGACGGGTCCGGGCCGCCGGGGAAGCGGCAGCCGATGCCCACGATCGCGACGGGCTCCTGCGAGGGCGTGCGGCGCGCGGCGGCCGGGGCGGGTTCGGCGGCGCGCGGTCCGTCGACCAGGGCCCGGGCCAGCCCGTCGACGGTCGGGTACTGCCACATCCAGGTCGCCGGGACCTGCCAGCCGAGGAACTCGGACAGCGAGGCCGCGAGGTTCACCGACTTCAGGGAGTCCAGCCCGTACCGGTGCATCGGCGCCCACCGGTCCACGGAGTTCGCGGAGAGGTCCAACAGCTCGGCAAAACGTGATAGCAGGAAATCCGTGACGGCGGATATGTCTCGCGCCGCGCGTTCTTGGGGCATGGCGACTCCCTCACAGGGCGGATGGAATGGACGGGTGGAGCTTCGCAACCGATCGTGCACAGGGGGGGATGGCCAATGAGCAGGGGTCAGCGCGATTCGGCCGGGAATTGGACTGGACCTGCGCATGACACGGCCGGGCTCGCGATCAGGCGGCGCTGCTCCTCTCGTGGCAGGACGGAAGACCCGAAGCGCTGACCATGCGACTCGGTGGTGGGTGCCGAGGGCGGAGGGCTTCGAGGGGGCCTGAGCGATCGCGGACAGGCGGGCTCACTGTGGAATTCTCACCGGCGCGTGCGGCCTTGCCGATGGAGCTGTCGCGCATTCTCGCTGCGGGGATTTCGCAGCGCCGTTCTTTTCATCCGCCCCGGGGGGCGGAGAGTGCGTCCACTCCAGGATTGCGCACTTCGCGGGCCGGGTGCGGGAGTGGCGCGATTTGATCGACAAAGTGTCCGATTCGATCACCTGAAACGGTACCGCTCAGTGCCGTTCGGGAGCGCGGGACGGAGTGGACAGCGGACGATCGTCCAATGCAAGCTGTCCGCATGGCAGTTGACAAATTTGATACGGCGTCAGTCGGGGCCGACGGCTCCTTACCCGGACGCGGCGACCAGCTCGGGCGGGCACGCGCCGGCCGCGGACCCGACGGCAGGCCCGCATGACCGACACCACTGATACCGCAGGCGCCGGCACCGCGGTCGGGGCGGTCCGCCGGCCTGGACTGGCCCTCGGCGTCCTGGCCGGGGCGCTCGCCCTGGACGTGAGCGGCCTCGGCGTGCTCAACGCCGCCCTGCCGTCCGTCGGGGAGCGCTTCCACCTGGACGAGACCGCGCTGCAGTGGGTGATGACCGCCTACGCCGTCACCTTCGCCGGCTTCCTGCTGGTGGGCGGCCGCCTGGCCGACGTGCTGGGGCGGCGGCGGGTGTTCGAGGTCGGTGTCGCCCTGTTCACGGTGTCCGCGCTGGTCGGCGCGGTGGCGCCGAACACCGTGACGCTGCTGGGGGCGCGCGCCGTCCAGGGCGTCGGCGCCGCCCTCTCGGGACCGGCCGCGCTGGCGCTGCTCACCGACACCTTCCCGGCCGGCCCGGCCCGCAACCGGGCCTTCGGCGTGTACGCGGCCGTCGGCGCCGCGAGCTTCAGCGGCGGGGTGCTGCTGGGCGGCGTGCTGACCGAGTTCTTCGGCTGGCGTTCGGTGCTCTGGTTCTCGGTGCTGCTCGGGCTCGGCGTGCTGGGCGCGACCCGGATCGGACTGCCCGACGGCGCCGGCCACCGCGGTCGGCTGGACCTGCCCGGCGCGATCACCGGCACGCTCGGCCTCACCCTGCTGATCGTCGGGGTGAGCAGCAGCGGCGCGACGGCGTGGACTGTCCTCGCGGCCGCGGTGCTCTCCCTGGTGCTGTTCGTGGTGCGCGAGCACCGCACCCCCGACCCGGTGCTGCCGCTCGGCCTGTTCCGGATCACCTCGGTGCGGGAGGCGAGCCTGGCGGCCTTCCTCCAGTACATGGGCTCGGTCGGGATGCTGTTCTTCGCCCCGCTGTACCTGCAGGGGATGCTGCACTACTCGCCGTTCGAGTCGGGTGTGGCGCTGGTGCCGATGTCCCTGGCGGTGTTCCTCACCGCCAACTTCGCCACCGGCCGGCTGCTGGCCAAGCACTCGCCGCGGACGCTGATGGCCGTCGGGCTCGTCCTGATCGGGGTGGGCACCGGGCTGTGGCTGGGCACGCCGCAGGACGGCAGCTACCTGCTGCACGTGCTGCCCGGTCTGGTGGTCAGCGGCATCGGGCAGGGGCTGAACTTCCCCTCGATGACCTCCGCGGGCCTGTCCGGCGTCCCGGAGCAGCAGCAGGGCGTCGCCGGGGCGCTGAACGTGGTGACGCAGCAGATCGGCGCCAGCGCGGGCGTGGCGGTGATGGTCCTGGTCGCGGCGACCGGTGAGGACCAACTCGGCGGCTACCACCTGGCCTACGTCACCGCGGCCGTCGCCTGTGTGCTGGGCGCGGCGGTCATCGCGGTGCGACGGCGGGCCTGAACGTCCGGATGGCACGGCGGGCCTGAACGCCCGTACGCAGGGGGCCCGGAAGCGGCGGTCGGCAGCAGCCGGCCGCCGCTCGTTCGTGGTCGGCGGGGGGCGGGGGCGGGGGAAGCGGAGCTCCGGGTGCGAGGACCCGGGGTCGGACCTGGTCCCGGTCGGGGGCCGGGAAGCGGCTCAACTGGCCTTGGGGAGCTTGGTGTTCCTGACGAAGGCCGCCGCCCGGACGTCCAGCAGGGCGAGCAGGACCGGCGGGTCGAGGGCGTGCACCGGGCGCAGGCGCAGTTCGAGCGGGTCGAGCGGGACGTTCGGCCGGATCTCGATGGGGCCGACGGAGCCGACGGAGACCTCGCCGGTGAGGACCTCGTCGAAGGAGGCGGGGACGGAGTGCGCGAGGAGGTACCAGGTCCCCGGCGGAACGTGTTCGAGGTGGAAGGCGCCTGGGCGGGGGAGGACGGCGCAGGCGGCCGGCCGGCCCTCCGGGATGCGGGTGCGGAAGAGTCCGACGAAGACGCGGCCGAGTTCCTCGGCGACGGGCGCCCGGACCTCACCGCGGACGGTGGCGAGGTCCGTCGGCCGGCTCCAGCGCCGCTTGTCGAGTTCGATGCTGGTGGTGAAGCCGCGTAACTGGCGGAACATCGTGGGCGAGGTGCCGACGCTGCTGGCGAACCGTGAGCTGAAGGTGCCGACGCTGTTGTAGCCGACGCGGTGGCTGATCTCGGTCACGGTCAGGTCCGTCTCGATCAGCAGGCGTTTGGCGGCGTCGATGCGAATGGCGGACAGGAATCGTCGCGGCGAGACCCCGGTCACCCGTTGGAATTCCCGGGAGAAGTGGAATTTGCTGTAGATGGCCGCTTGTGCGATGTCGTCAATGGTCAGCAATTCACCGATGTTCTCGTGCATGACCTCGATGGCACGGGCCACGGCCTCTTCGATTGCTGGCTTCAAGGCTGCTCCAGATTCTCGCAGTACCGGTGGACGACGGAAACTCCGCTCCGGTATTGCGTCCTGGAACGCGGCTGAAGGGGGGTCCCTTGGCCAACCGGAGCGCGCGAGGTTTCGCCTCTCCCTTCTGTAAAGCGGCGGTGACACAACGTGTCGACGCGATAACGACTGATGACCGTAGCAGGTGCACATGACAAGTTCAACGGTTTCCGGTTGCTCTCATTCGGCAAAGTCGGGCGTTGAATACTGGCCGGTATGTGTTTGAAATACTGCAGCAATTGAAGAGATGCGCCGGAGGGGGGTGCGTGGACGATGTGGATGGGAAAGGTGGGGCGGAATGGGCCGGTGTGACGGCCGGGTCTCAGTCCTCCTCGGCGGCCACCGGATCCACCTCCTCCCACAGCCGATCCGCGGAGGCCGTCACCGACCCGACGGCGGCCTCCCGGGTGTCCCCGACGGCGACCATCAGCCCCACCAGCTGCGCCTCCAGCAGGCGGTCGGCGTCCCAGGGCTCGGTCAGGTAGCCGCCGAGCTCCAGGACGACCAGGCCGTGCACCGCCGACCACATCTGGTGCGCCACCAGATCGGCGTCCTCCGCCCGGAACCGGCCCGACTCGATGCAGCGGGCGGCGCACTCGGACACGCCCGCCAGCGTGTAACGGCCGTATTGCCGGTCCTCCTCGCCCAGGGAGAAGCCGGCCAGTGAGGAACCCCCGAACATCACCGCGTACAGGTGGGGGTTGGCGAGCGCATTGCACCGGTACGCGCGGCCCAGCAGCGCCAGGTCGCTCACCGGATCGTCGCTGAACTCCACCAGGGTGAAGTAGTGCTGGAGCCGGGTGAACCCTTCGTGGACCATGGCGCGCACCAGCCCGCGCATTCCGTTGAAGTGGGTGTACAGGGCCATCGTGGACATGCCGATCTCGCTCGCGATACGGCGGGCGGACAGCGCCTGCGGCCCTTCCTCCGCCAGCAAGCGGGCGGCGATGTCCACCAGCGCCGGGCGGGCACCGGGATCCGAGTGACGCGGACTCATTCCCTCAGTCAAGCAAAAGGCCGTTATCCCAGGGGGGTTCGCGCCCACAACCCTCGGATTCCCGCACAATGCGAGAAGCGGCCCGCGCGGCGCCGAGCATAACTTTCCAGTCACCCGGCGCGACTTTCGGGGGTCAACAGGCGGCCGGAGACGCTATCTTGACGGACCGTCGCGCGATCAATCCACCCCCTCGGTCAACGGAGGTCGCCCCTTGTCCACCACCGCCCCCGGCCGCGCCACCGGCGCCAGGCTGCTCCTCTCGCTGGGCAGCCTGGTCGTGCTGGTCTCCTCCGCAGTGGCCTTCTACCACTCCTTCGCCATGGACCCGTCGATGCCGATGGACCCCGGAATGCCGATGGGCTCCGGGACGTCGATGGACCACATGCCGGTCGGCGACGACGACCGGAAGCTGCACGGCATGGCGCTGTCGGACATGCCGGAGATGTTCACCGCCCTCGCCGGACTGCTGCTCGTGGTGGCCGGCGCCGCCCTGCGCGGGCGGCCGAAGGCCGACGCGGACGACGCCCGGACGGGCCGCGGCGGCCGGCTGCTGATCGCCGTCATCGGCACCGCCGCCCTCACCATCGACATCAGCAAGACCTCCACCCTGGGCTTCGTCATCCCCGGGCTGCGCACCGAGTACGGGCTCGACCCCCGGACGGCCTCCCTGCTGGCGGTCTGCGGGCTGACCGGCACGGCCGCCGGGGCGCTGCTGTTCGGCGTGCTCACCGACCGGATCGGCCGCCGCAGCTCCTACCTGATAGCCACCCTCGGCTTCACCGCCACCAGCATGTGCGGCTCGATGCCCTCCTTCGAGGGCAACCTGGTGATGTGCGGCCTGATGGGCCTGGCGGTCGGCGGCCTCGCCCCGCTGCTGATCACCCTGCTCACCGAGACCGTCGGCGGAAAGGTCCGCGGATCGGTGGTGGTGGCGCTCTCCGTGGTCGCCACCGCGGTCGGCTACCTGATCGCGGCCGGCTCGGCGCTCTGGCTGGAGCCGGTGTTCGGCTGGCGCGTCCTCTGGCTGATCGGCGCCCCCACCGGCGCCGCGCTCGCCCTGCTCACCCCCTTCGTCCCCAACCGCACGTCCGCCCCCGCCCCGGTGGCCGCGGGTGCACCGGTCGCCCGGCACCTGCCCCGGTCCTCCATGGCGCTCACCCACGGCCTGCAGCGCGCCTTCGCCACCCTGATCGGGCTGCTCACCTTCGGTCTCACCACCTGGGTGCCGAGCCTGGCCAGGATCGGCGGGGTGCCGGTGAAGACCGCGAACCTGATGCTCACCGTCGCGGCGATCGCGATGATCCCGTGCGCCCTGCTGCTGATGCTGGGCTACCGCCGCTTCGGCCCGACCACCATGGCGGCGGGCCTGGCCACCGCCACCGCCGTGCTGCTGCTGGCGCTCACGGCCAGCGGAGCGGTGGCCGAGGTGGGCTGGATCGCCGCGGGCGCGCTGGTGGCGGCGCTGTTCTCGGTGAACTCGATGGCGGCGATCTTCCTCCCGATCGCGGCCGACCTGGCGGAGCCGGAACGGCGCGGCCGGACCACCGGCTGGGTCTCCCTGTTCAACCGGCTGGGCGGCCTGATGGGACCGCTGCTGCTGGCGAGCCTGGTGTCCTCGGCCTCCGCCGTCCTGGTGGCGGTCTCCGCCCTCGCCCTGCTGTGCGGTGCGGCCGCCTGGTACATCAGCCGCCGGCACCGGCTCGCCGTGGCCACGCTCGAACCGGTCGCCGACTGACGACCTGACGCTCCGTCAATTCCCCTGTCCGGCCCGCCGATCGACGCATCCGTCGAGCGGCGGGTCGGCCGTCTTCGGTGGAGCTCCGGGCGCGTGGAGGGCCCCGGAGCAGGGGCGCGGGCGGACAGCACGAGCAGAGAAGCCCGCCGTTCCGGATCCGGCCGATACTGGGCAGGCCCCCGATCCGACGCCGCGCACCGCGCGTCGAGACGGCGTCGGCATCCCGGACCCCCGATGGAAGGAAGCGGCATGGCCGACTCGCAGGACGTGATCTCCGCACTGGCGGCCGACGGCGACGCCGTCGAAGCCCTGGTGGCGAACCTCCCGGACGCCGACTGGGAGCGGCCCACGCCGGCGCCCGGCTGGACCGTCGCCCACCAGATCGCCCACCTCGCGGCCACCTTCAAGCTGGCGGGCACGGCCGCGGCCGACCCCGAGGCGTTCAAGGCGCTGGTCGCCGGCGTCGGGCAGGACTTCGACGGCGCGGTGCAGCAGTCCCTCAAGCCCTACCTGGCGTCCGGCACGCCGAAGATCCTGCTGGACCGCTGGAACGCCGAGCGCAGGACGGCCGAGCGGGCGCTGGCGGCCGTCCCGGCGGGGCAGCCGGTGCCGTGGCTGGTCCGCCCGCTGCCGGCGCCGGTGCTGGCCGCCGCCGGCATGATGGAGCTGTTCGGCCACGGCCAGGACATCGCCGACACCTTCGGGGTGCACCGCGAGCCCACCGACCGGCTCCGCTACCTGGTCGAATTCGCCGTCCGCACCTGGGACTTCGGCTACCAGGCGCGCGGACTCGCCACGCCCGACAGCGAGTTCCGCTTCGAGATCACCGGCCCGTCCGGCGCCCGCTGGGAGTTCGGCCCCACCGACGCGGACCAGCGGATCAGCGGCCCCGCCCTCGACTTCTGCCTCCTGGTGACCAGGCGCCGGCACCGCGACGACCTCGCCCTGACCGCCGAGGGCAAGGAGGCCGACGCCTGGCTCGGCCTCGCCCAGGCCTACCGCGGCCCCGCCGGCGCGGGCCGCACCCCCGGCCAGTTCCGCCCGGCCGGGAACTGACCGCCGTACCCGTCCGGAATCCGAGAGAGGGGACCTTCATGGGCACCCGTACCGACGAAACTGCCGTGGTTCTCGGCGGAAGCATTGCGGGCCTGCTGGCGGCCAGGGTGCTCTCCGAGTCCTACCCCAGGGTCGTCGTCGTCGAACGCGACAGGATCCTCGGGGTCCGCGGTCCGCGCCGCGGCGTCCCGCACGGCAACCACGCCCACGGGCTGGTCGCCCGCGGCCACCAGATCATGGAGCAGCTGTTCCCGGGCCTCACCGACGAGTTGATCGCCGCGGGGGTGCGGCCCGGTGACTTCAGCGCCGACATCCGCTGGTACTTCAACGGGCTGCGGCTGCGCCCCGCGCGCACCGGCCTGCCGTCCGTGCCCGCCACCCGGCCGGTGCTCGAACACCACCTGCGCGAGCGGGTCCGGGTGCTGCCGCAGGTCGAGTTCCTGGAGGAGCACGACGTCATCGCCCCGGTGGCCGACGCCGCCGGACGCCGGGTCACCGGGGTCAGGGTGCAGCAGCGCACCCCCGGGGCCGAGGAGCGGACGCTCTCCGCGCACCTGGTGGTCGACACCACCGGCCGCGGCTCGCGGACCCCGCTCTGGCTGGCGGACCTCGGGTACCAGGCACCGCCCGAGGAGCGGATCGAGATCGACCTGGCGTACACCACCCGTCACTACCGCCTGGAGAAGGACCCGTTCGGCGACGAGATCGCCATCATCCCGGCCGCCACGCCCTCGCACCCGCGCGGAGCGTTCTTCTACCGGGTGCCCGGCGATGACAACCGGGTCGAGCTGTCGGTGACCGGGCTCCTGGGCGACCACCCGCCCACCGACCCGGAGGGGTTCCACGCCTTCGTCAAGTCGCTGCCCGTCCCCGAGATCCACGAGGCGATCCGCGATGCCGAACCCCTCGACGAACCGCTGCGGTTCCGCTTCCCGGCCAGCGTCCGGCGGGACTACCACCGGCTGGAGCGCTTCCCCGCCGGACTGCTGGTCATGGGCGACGCGGTCTGCAGCTTCAACCCCGCCTACGCCCAGGGCATGACCTCGGCCTCGCTGCAGGCGCTGGTGCTGCGGCGGCACACCGCGGGGCGGCGGCTGCCGCGCCCGCAGGCCTTCTTCCGCGACGTCGCGCGCCAGATCCGCGCCCCGTGGTCCTCCGGCGCGGTGTCCGACCTGGGCTACCCGGGCGTCAAGGGCCGGCGGTCGGCGCAGACCACCCTGGTCAACCGGTACGTCGCGCTGGCCCAGCGGGCGGCGGTGCACGACCCCCGGGTGACCGACGCACTGGTGCGGATCGCCGGACTGGTGGCCTCCCCGCAGTCCCTGATGCACCCTCGGACGCTGCTGCGCGTGCTGCGTGCCGCTCGGCGCCCCGTACCGCCCTCGGCCTTCGGCGTCCCGGCGAGGTGAGGCGGCCGACCGGCCGTCCCGCTGGTCCGGGAAAAAGTTTTTCGCGAGGATGTCGAGATCGGCGGATCGGCGCCGACAACTAGGTGAAGGCCCCACCGGGCGCCTCACGTCGCAAGGAGCGGAACGATGAAGTACCTGATCATGATGTACCCGAACGCCGACGTCCTGGCCGCGCTGCCGGAGGAGGAGCGCAACGCGGTCTTCCAGGGCCACGGCGCGTTCATGGAGAAGATCAAGGCCACCGGCGAGTTCGTCGGCACCCTGGCCCTGGCCGGCCCGGACCAGAGCTCCGTGGTCCGCGTTCGCGGCGGCGTGCCGGCGGTGACCGACGGTCCGTACGCCGAGGCCAAGGAATACGTGGGTGGTACCTACATCATCGAGGTCAAGGACCTGGAGCGGGCCCACGAGGTCGCCGCGATGATCCCGGACGCCGCTGTCGAGGGTCTCGGCATCGAGGTCCGTCCGATCGTCTTCAGCGAGGGTGCTTCCGCCTGACCGGGACGCCCGGGGGCCGCGCGGCCCCCGGGCTCCTCCTTGCCCTTCGGTAGTCCGTGCGCCCGGTTCCCGGGCGCTCTGTTATCGAGAGGACGAAACACATGAAGGTTCCGGAGTTGCTCCGAGACAAGGTCGTCGTCGTGTCGGGCGTGGGGGCCGGTCTCGGCCGGACGCTCGCCGTGCGGTGCGCCGAGGCCGGGGCCGACGTCGTGCTCGCGGCGCGCACCGCGTCGTACCTCGACGAGGTGGCCAAGGCCGTCGAGGAGACCGGGCGCCGGGCGCTGGCGGTGCCCACCGACATCACCGATCCGGCCGCCGCCGAGGCGCTGGTCGCCGCCGCGCTCGGCGAGTTCGGCCGGGTCGACACCCTGATCAACAACGCGCTCGTGGAGCCGCCGCACACCGAGCTCCGGGACACCGACCTGGACGACGTCCGCCTCGGCATGGAGGTGACCGTCTACGCGGCGCTGCGGCTGTCGAAGCTCTTCACCCCGGCCCTGCGGGACAGCCGCGGGTCGATCGTCATGGTCAACTCCTCGGTCCTGCGGCACTCCAAGCGGGCCTGCGGCGCCTACAAGATCGCCAAGTCGGGGCTGCTCGCGGCGGCCCAGATGCTCTCCACCGAGCTGGGCCCGGAGGGGATCCGGGTGAACACCGTGGCCCCCGGCCCGATGTGGACCGACAAGGTCAAGGACTTCATCGGCGGGCTCGCGGAGATGCGCGGCCTGACGCTGGAGGAGGGCTACCAGGAGGTGGCCGCCGACATGGACCTGCGCCGCCTGCAGACCCCGGAGGAGACCGCCGACGTGGTGGTCTTCCTGGCCTCCGACCTGGCGCGCGCCGTCACCGGCCACTGCCTCGACGTCAACTGCGGCGAGTACCACCACTGACCCCGCGTCCGCCCCCGGGCGACCGGGAGACCGGACGACCGGGGGCGGACGACCGGCCGGCGGGCCCCACGCGGCCTGGAATGCTCGAACAACTGTTCTCTCGTGGAGCCGATGGTGTCGACCACCATCGGCTCCACGCGTCTGACCAGCGAGGATGGCGGACCGGGCGGGGCCGTACGGAAGTCCCCCGAAAAAAGTTCCGCGAACCGGCGCAAGAATCGGCCCGCTGCTTCGACAACGTAGTGAGCGACATTCCGAAATGAGCGAAAGGACCCCACACGGCCATGTCCGTCACTACAGCGGAGACCGAACTCCCTCGCACCAGCGCGCGGCCCTGGCTGGCACTCGCCGTCCTCGCCCTGCCGACGCTGCTGGTCGCGCTCGACGCGAACGTCCTGTTCCTCGCGCTGCCCGAGCTCACCGCCGACCTGGGCGCCAGCAGCGTCCAGCAGCTGTGGATCACCGATGCCTACGGCTTCATGGTCGCCGGCCTGGTGATCACCATGGGCACGGTCGGTGACCGGATCGGGCGCCGCAAGCTCCTGATGGCCGGCATGGCGGTGTTCGCCCTGGCCTCGCTGGTCTGCGCCTGGGCGACCAGCCCGATCATGCTGATCGCGGCGCGCGGGGTGCAGGGCATCGCGGGCGCGACCCTGATGCCCTCCACGCTCGCACTGATCACCAACATCTTCCGCGACGACCGGCAGCGGGGGAAGGCCATCTCGATCTGGGCCACCTGCACCTTCACCGGCGCCGCGCTCGGGCCCGTGCTCGGCGGCGTGCTGCTCGCGCCGTTCTGGTGGGGCGCGGTGTTCCTGCTGGCCGTTCCGGTCGCCGCCGTGGTGCTGATCGCCGGTCCCGTGCTGCTCCCGGAGTTCCGCCCCGAGCAGTCCCGGCGCCTGGACCTCACCAGCGTGGTGCTCTCCCTGCTGGGGATCCTGCCGGTGGTGTACGCGATCAAGGTGCTCTCGCTGGGCAGCGGCAGCGTGGTGTCCGGCCTGGTGGCGCTGGCCGTCGGCCTGCTGTTCGGCACCGTGTTCGTGCGCCGTCAGCTCCGCGGCGAGGACCCGCTGCTCGACCTCCGGCTCTTCGCGAACAGCTCGTTCACCGTCATGCTGACCGCGCTGGCGCTGGCCGGCATGGTCCTGGCGGGCACCGCGCTGAACGTCACCCAGCTGCTGCAGACGGTGCTCGGCTACTCCCCGCTGGCCTCGGCGCTGTGGTTCGTCCCGATGGGCCTGTGCATGGCCGTGGGCACGATGTCCACGCCGGCCCTGACGCGTTCGATCAGCCCGCGCACCGCGATCATCGGCGGCATGTTCCTCTCCGCGATCGGCGCGGCGGTGCTGATCCTGGTGAACGGCGACCACGGCCCCTGGCCGATCGTGCTCGGCACCGCCGTCATCGGCCTGGGCGCCGGCCCGATGTTCGCGCTCGGCATCGGCCTGGTGGTCGGCTCGGTGCCGCCGGAGCGCGCGGGTTCGGCCGCCTCGATGGCGGAGACCGCGAACTACCTGGGCGGTGCGCTCGGTCTGGCCGTCCTCGGCACGATCGGCTCCGCCGTCTACAGCAGCGAGATGAGCGGCGCCGACTCCGCGCAGGCCCGGGAGACCGTCGCCGGCGCCGCCGCCGAGGCCTCGAAGCTCGGGGCGGACGCCTCCGCGGCGCTGCTGAAGACGGCGCACGCGGCGTTCGTGAGCGGGCTGAACGCCGTCGCCGCCGTCTCCACCGGGGTCTTCGTCCTGCTGGCCGTCCTGGCGGGCGTCTACTTCCAGCGCGCGAGCCGCGCCGCCGCCGGCGCCAACAGCGCCGAGTGAGCTGACGGAGCCGACCCGACGAGGCCGGCGCGGGACCCTCGGGCCCCGCGCCGGCCCCGTCCGTTTCCGGTTCCTACTCCTCGGTCAGCGAGAGGGTGCGGGTCGGGCAGTCCTCGACCGCCGCCCGCGCGTCGGCCAGCTGGGCCTGCGCCACCCGCTCGGACAGCACCACGACGGTCCCGTCGTGGTCGCTCTGGTCGAACAGCTCGGGCGCCGCCAGGTAGCACCGGCCGGCGCCGATGCACCGGTCGGCCTCGGTGCGGATCCGCATCGGTTCCCCCTTCACCAGGTGACCGGCAGCGCGTGCAGGCCGTAGTTGACGTGCTCCTCCTTGAACCGCAGCGACTCGACCGGCTCGACCAGCCGCAGCTCGGGGATGCGCTCGAACAGCGTCGACAGCACCACCTCCAGTTCCGTCCGGGCCAGGTGCTGGCCGATGCACTGGTGCGCGCCGAAGCCGAAGGACAGGCTGCGGTCGACGCGGTCGAGGTCGAAGGCGTCCGGGTCCGGGAACCGCCGCGGGTCCCGGCCGGCCGCCACCGTCAGGCCGAGCACGCCCTCGCCGGCCGCGATCCGGACCCCGCCGATCTCGACGTCCTCCAGCGCCACCCGGGAGTTGGCGATCTCCGCGATGGTGAAGTACCGCACCAGCTCGTCCACCGCGGCCGGCCAGCGCGAGGGGTCGGCGGCCAGCGACTTGCGCAGCAGCGGACGGTCGAGCAGCAGCATGGCCCCCAGGCCGATGACGTTCGCGATGGTCTCGTGGCCCGCCATCAGCAGCATGAAGGCCATCCCGACCAGGTCGCGGTGGTCGGGCACGCCCGGCTCGCCGCGCCGCGCCGCCAGCCGGCCGATCAGGTCGTCGGTCGGGGTCCGCTCCTTCTCGGTGACCATCCCGTCCATGTAGCCCATGAGTTCGGCCATCGCCGCCGTGCCGGCCTCGGGCGTGGTGGCGTTCATCACCGTGAAGGAGATCCGCAGGAAGAAGTCCCGGTCGGCGAACGGGACGCCGAGCAGCTCGCAGATCACCAGCAGCGGCACCGGGTTGGCGAAGGCGTCGACCAGGTCGACGGGACGGGGGCCGGCCAGCAGCCGCTCGACGTACTCGTCGGTGATCTCCTGGATCCGGGGCCGCAGCCGGTTGACGCTGCGGGGGGTGAAGTCCGCGGCCACCGCGCGCCGGGCCAGGGTGTGCTCCGGGGGGTCCATCCCGACCAGGGAGGTGGAGAACTCGGGCGGGGGGACCTGGTGGTCCATCATCAGCGGGTAGCCCGGGCGGCGCAGGTCCGAGCTGAACCGGTTGTCGCCCAGCATCGCCTTGACGTCCTCGTAGCGGGCCGCCGCCCAGGCGAGCCTGCCGCTGGGCAGCCTGACCTTGCCGAGGGTCGGCCGGTCGAGGAGTTCCTGGTAGCCGGCCGGCAGGGTGTACGGGCAGGTCCGGCGCATCGGGTAGTTCGGGTGCTCGGAGTGGGGGGTCAGGTCGGCCGCTTCGGCCATGGCTGTCTCCGATCGTGGGGTGACCGTGGGTCAGGTCTGTGGCTGGGGCTCCGGATTCGGTCGCTTGGGCGCGCGCTGGGCCGCCGGCCGGCTCCACCGGCGGATGGCCGGCATCTCGACGGTGACGTGCAGGACCCAGGAGACCGCGACGCACAGCACGTAGAGGGCGATGACGAACGCGACGGCGGCGGGCGTGTCGAACGCCGTCGGGGTGTACGAGTGGGCGTAGCCCACCAGTTCGCCCGCGAACGCCGCGTGCACCGCGAACATCACGGTGAGGTGGGTGATGTAGATGGCGAAGGAGAGGTCCCCGAGCCACACCATGAAGGGCGCGCTCAGGGCCGTGCGCCGGCCGGCCACGTCCTGGGCGGCGAGGGCGCCGATCAGCAGTGCGGCCGGAACGGGGTAGAGCGCCGCGATCCCGAAGGGGAGGGGCAGGTGGTACAGCAGGAGGAAGACGGCGAGGTTGAGCAGGACGGCCGGCAGGATCCGGATCCTCGGCCAGCTGCCGGAGGCGATGATCCGGGCGAGGAACATGCCGATGAGGAAGTCGACGCACCGGACGGGCGGGAAGAAGTACAGCGCCCACAGCTGGGGCCAGGAGCCCGCGGGGTAGAACTGGCTCGGCGGGAACCCCGAGAGCAGCGGGTAGCTGATCGCCGGGATCAGGACGGCGGTCGCGCCGAGACCGATGATCCAGGACCACAGCGCCCGGGTGCCGAGCCGCCGGACGAACCGGATCAGCAGCGGGAACATCGCGTAGCAGAGCATCTCCACCGCGAGCGTCCAGGTCGCGCCGTTGAACTGGTACATGATCAGGTCCTGGGAGGGCCACCAGTTCTGCACCAGGAAGAGGTTGGCGACGGCCGGTCCCCACCTGATCGTCTCGCCCGCGGCGGCGAACTGGGTCAGGGCGAGGACGGCGAGCAGGACGTGGGACGGTCCGATGCGCATCACCCTGCGCCGCCAGAAGCCGGTCGCGCTCTGGCCGGGCTTGGCCGACCAGGTGAGGACGAACCCGCTGATGACGAGGAAGAACGACACCGCGAGGAACGCGAGGCGCCCGTCGCCCGTGAGGGTGTTGAAGACGGAGACGGCGTTCGGGTCCTTGAAGGCTCCGAGGACGAGTGCGTGGCTCGCGAAGACGAAGACGACGCCGACGGCCCGCAGGCCCTCCAGTGACGGAAGCTTCGCCGTTCTCGCCGGTAGTGGTGAGTTCACGGGTAACCCCTTTCTCCGAGGTGGAACGCCGGAGCGGCACCATCCGGATGTCGGTGGGCGCGCGGCGCTACTCGCGTGTTAGTCGTAACCGGGGGACCGGATTCGACAACGTGGTTTCTTCCAACGTGCTGCTCGTGGATCTCCGGTCGGCGGCCGCGCCCGGGCCCGGACACGGCGGTGGCCGGGGCGAGGGCCCCGGCCACGGATGCGCGGTGACGGATCGTCAGGCGTGATGTCGAGTTGTCATGCGGGCGCGGCGCGGTGCTGCGCCCCGGCCGTCACCGCCGCCAGAACAGCAGGTGGGTGACGCCGCTGGGGCTGGGCACGGTGTCGAGGTGGTAGCGGTCGAGCAGCTCGGTGTGGCTCGTCCAGAGCCGCTCCCCGCGGCCGAGGTCGATCGGCGCGACGGCGAAGTGCAGGGTGTCGACCAGGCCGGCGTCGATGAACTCGCGGACGGTGGCGACCCCGCCGCTGATCCGCACGTTCCCGTCCCCGGCGGCCTCCCTGGCGTGCTTCAGCGCCTCGGCCGGCGTCGCGTTGAGGAAGTGGAAGGTGGTGTCGGACAGCGTGAAGGAGGGGCGCTCGTAGTGGGTGAGCACGAAGACCGGCGCGTGGAACGGCGGGTTGGCGCCCCACCAGCCCGTCCAGTCGTGGTTCTCCCAGGGGCCGCGCTGGGGGCCGAACTTGTTGCGTCCCATGATCACCGCGCCCGGCGGGCGGGCGTGGTCGCGGGTCAGGTAGTCGTCCAGGCCGCGGCTGCCGCCCGGGTCGGCGCGGTTCACCCAACTCGCGGTGGCGCCCGCCCAGGAGAAGAACGGGGCCGGGTCCGCGTGGCCGAACGGCCGTTCCAGGGACTGCCCTTCGCCGGCCCCGAACCCGTCGCGCGACAGGTTGAAGCACTGCACCGACACCAGCTGCGACATGCGTTCCACACCTTTCCTCGTGGGCGGTCCGGGCCATCCGGAGGGCCGGGCGCCCGCGCCCCCAACGACCTGGTCGCGGACGGGGGCACGGTGCGGTACGCCGTACGAGTGACCGCCCCGGAGGGCGGGCGGTGCGGGTGGGTGCGGTACGGACGGTCAGCCCGCCTCGGGGGCGGCCCCGTCCGAGGGCCGGCCGGTGGGCGGCAGGTGCCGCAGCAGGGCGGTCACCAGGGCGGCGGTGGCGAGCAGCAGGACCCCGGCGACGCCGACCACGGCGTGGAGTTCGTCGGCGAAGGCGGCCCGGGCGGGCGTCAGCAGGGTGCCGGCGAGCTCGCCGGACAGCGAACGGGCGGCCTCCCGCGCGCCGTTGAGGGAGTCCCGGGCGGCCCGGACGGCGTCGGCGGGCAGCCCGTCGGGGAGGGTGAGCGCGCCGCGGTAGACGGCGGCGCCGACGCTGCCGAGGGCCGCGATGCCGAGGGCGAAGCCGAGTTGGCCGCTGGTCTCGTTGAGCGCGGCCGCGGAGCCGGCCTTCTCCAGCGGGGCGGAGCCCATCACCAGGCCCATGCCGAGGGTGACCATCGGGCCGGAGCCGAGGAAGACCACCGCGAAGCCGGCGATCAGCACGGCCGGGCTGGAGCCGGGCTCGGCCCGGGTGATCACCAGCATGCCGAGCGTGCAGAGGACCAGGCCGCCGCCGATCAGGTAGGCCGGACGGAAGCGCTGGCCGAGCCGGGGCGACAGGGTGAAGGAGACGGTGTTGGCGGCGATGGCCGGCAGCATCCACAGGCCCGCGTGGAACGGGTCGCGCCCGTACAGCAGTTGCAGGGTCTGGGTGACGAAGAACATCACCGCGCCGGTGAGCATGGTGCCGAGGAACAGGCTGAGCAGCGCCGCGGTGAAGGCGCGGTGGCGGAACAGGCTCAGGTCGAGCAGCGGGTGCGGCAGCTGGCGCTGGCGGTGGACGAAGAGGATGCCGAAGCCCAGGCCGGCCAGCACGGCGGCGATCGGCATCGGCTGCCAGCCGTCCTTGGCGATCTCCTTCAGGCCCCAGACGGCGGGCAGCACGGCGGCCAGCGACTCCAGCACGCTGACCGGGTCCGGCCGCCCGGCGCCGGGGTTGCGGAACTCGGGCAGGACGACCGGGCCGAGCACGAGCAGCAGCAGCATCGCGGGGACGCCGAGCAGGAAGGCCGAGCCCCACCAGAAGTGGTCGAGCATGGTGCCGCCGATGACCGGTCCGGCGACGGCGCCGGCCGAGAAGCACGCGCCCCAGATGCCGAAGGCGGCGCCGCGCTGGCGGGCGTCCTGGAACATGGTGGTGATCAGCGAGAGCGTGCTGGGCGCGAGGGTGGCGCCGGCGATGCCGAGCAGGGCGCGCGCCGCGATCAGCATGGCGGGGCTGACGGCGTAGGCCGCGGCGACGGAGGCGACGCCGAACGCGGCGGCCCCGATCAGCAGCAGCCGGCGCCGGCCGATGCGGTCGCCGAGCGACCCCATGGTGACGAGCAGGCCGGCGAGCATGAACGAGTAGATGTCGGTGATCCACAACTGCTGCACGCCACTGGCCCCGAGGTCCTCCGCCAGGCCGGGCAGGGCCAGCAGCATGACGAAGACGTCGATCGAGACCAGCAGGGCGGGCAGGGCGAGGACGGCCAGCCCGGTCCACTCCCGCCGTCCGGCCCGGGGCGCGGGCGCGCTGGGGGGTGTGGTGTCGCTCATCACGGGGTCCTTCCGGATTCTCGGGGCAGGTGGCACCCGCGGGTGCCGTCACACCCGGTACGTCGGACCAGGCGACACGGTCTCGACGTCCGCGCCGGAAACCCGGGCGCGGGGCCGTGATCTCGGCTTGGATGTCGAGGGCGGGCCCGCGGCGGCGACGTCTCAAGTGCATGGATTCAGTCGCCCGCACGAGGGACCAAGGAATGATGAGATGAAGTACATGCTGTTGATCCACATGAACCCGATAGTCTGGGACCGCTTGTCCGAGAGAGAGCGCAACGAGGTCTTCTCCGGACACGCCACGTTCCAGCAGAGCATCCTCGACTCCGGTGAGATGGTGGTGACCCAGGCCCTCGCCGATCCGTCCGGCAGCGCCACGGTCCGCGTCCGCGAGGGCCGGCCGGCGGTCTCCGACGGTCCCTACCTGGCCGGCCAGGAGTTCCTGGCCGGTTACTACCTGGTCGAGTGCGCGTCCAAGGAACGCGCGATCGAGTTGGCCGGTCTGATCCCCGACGCCCGGTACACGGGCATCGAGGTCCGCCAGGTCGTGTTCGAAGCCGATACGGAGAGCTGAGCCGATGAACCGTGACGTCCGGGTCGAGGACCTGCTCCGATCGCTCGCACCGCAGGTCCTCGGCGCGGTCGTCCGCCGCTACGGGCACTTCGACGCCTGCGAGGACGCCGTCCAGGACGCCCTGCTGGCCGCCGCCGTCCAGTGGCCCGAACAGGGAGTCCCCGGCAACCCCCGGGCCTGGCTGATCACCGTGGCCGCCCGCCGGGTGATCGACGGGCTGCGCAGCGAGCAGGCCCGCCAGCGCCGGGAGGCGACCGCCGCCGCGCTCACCCCGACCGACGAGACGGTGACGCCCGGCCCGGGCGAGGAGCCGAAGGCGGCCGAGCAGGACGACATGCTCACCCTGCTGTTCCTGTGCTGCCACCCCTCGCTCACCCCGGGCTCGCAGGTCGCGCTCACCCTCCGGGCCGTCGGGGGTCTGACCACCGTGCAGATCGCGCACGCCTTCCTGGTCCCCGAGGCGACCATGGCGCAGCGGATCAGCCGGGCCAAGCAGCGGATCAAGTCCACCGGGTCCTCGTTCCGGATGCCTCCGCAGAGCGAGCGCAAGGAGCGGCTGGGGGTCGTGCTCCAGGTGCTCTACCTGATCTTCAACGAGGGCTACACCACCACCAGCGGCCCGGACCTGCTGCAGCCCGAGCTCGCCCGCGAGGCCATCCGCCTCACCCGCGAGCTGCACCGGCTGCTGCCCGAGGAGGGCGAGGTGGCGGGCCTGCTGGCGCTGATGCTGCTGACCGACGCCCGCCGTCCGGCCCGCACCCGGCCGGACGGCAGCCTCGTCCCGCTCGCCGAGCAGGACCGCTCGGCCTGGGACCAGTCCGCGCTCAAGGAGGGGCTGGCGCTGATAGCCGAGACCCTCCCGCGGACGGTGGCGGGGCCGTACCAGGTGCAGGCGGCGATCGCGGCCGTGCACGGCGAGGCCGCGCACGCCGAGGACACCGACTGGACGCAGATCATGGCGCTGTACGAGGTGCTGGAGGAGATGGCCCCCGGGCCGATGGTGACGCTCAACCACGCGGTCGCCCGGGGGATGGCGCTCGGCCCGGCGGCCGGGCTCGAACTGCTCGCCACCCTGGAGGCCGACGGCCGGCTCGCGGACCACCACCGGCTCGCCGCCGTCCGCGCCCACCTGCTGGAGATGAACGGGGACCTGGAGGCGGCCCGGAACAGCTTCCGGGAGGCCGCCCGGCGCACCGGGAGCATCCCCGAGCGCCGCTACCTGGAGACCAGGGCGGAGGCGCTCAACGACCGGTGACGGCCGCCGGCGTGCCGGCTCAGACCGGTCCCAGGCCCTGGAGGCCCAGCAGCAGGTCGGGGACGTCGGTGGCGGCGATCGCGCCGGTCGCGTCCAGGGCGGGCCGCCAGTCCGGGTCCGAGCAGATCAGCACGGGGCCGTCGGCGGGGGAGTCCGGGAGGCGGCCGTGCGAGCCGCGGACCCAGGTGGGGTCCAGCGGCACCGCGTTCATGGTGTACCGCAGGCCGAGCTTCTTGCGGGCCAGGCCGAGCGCGGCCCTGGCCTTGGCCAGCGGGTCCGCCGGGTCGAAGAACAGCTCGGCCGGGTCGTAGCCGGGCTTGCGGTGGATCTCGACGGAGCGCGCGAAGTCGGGGGCCCGCGCGTCGTCCAGCCAGTAGTAGTAGGTGAACCAGGAGTCGGGGGCCGCCACCGCCACCAGCTCGCCGGAGCGCGGGTGGTCGAGGCCGTGGCGGGCCTGGTCCGCGCGGTCCAGCACCTCGGCCACGCCGGGGAGCCGGAGCAGCTGGTCGCGCACCTTGGGCAGGTCCGCCTCGTCGGGGACGTAGACGTGGGCGATCTGGTGGTCGGCGACGGCGAAGGCCCGCGAGGCCCACGGGTCCAGGTACTCCATGCCGGCCTGGGTGTACACCTCCAGCAGGCCCTCCCGGCGCAGTTCGCGGTTGATGTCCACCGGGCGGCGGACCGGGGTGATGCCGTACTCGCTGAGCGCGACCACGCTCGCGCCGGCCCGCTCGGCCTCCGCCAGCAGCGGCGCCAGCTCGGCGTCCACCGCCCGGGCCGCCGCCACCGCCTGCGGCGAGTCGGGCCCGAAGCGCTGGAGGTCGTAGTCCAGGTGCGGGACGTAGACCAGCAGCAGGTCGGGCCGTTCGGCGCGCAGGATCCGGCGGGCCGCCGAGACGATCCAGCGGCTGGAGGCGATCCCGGCGGTCGGGCCCCAGTACTGGAACAGCGGGAACGGCCCCAGCTCGGCGGTGAGTTCGTCGCGCAGCGCGGCCGGCCGGGTGTAGCAGTCGGGGGACTTGCGGCCGTCCGCGTGGTAGACCGGGCGCGGGGTGACCAGCAGGTCGGTGGAGGCGCCCATGGCGTACCACCAGCAGACGTTGGCGACCCGGTAGCCGGGGTGCCGGGAGCGCGCCGTCTCCCACACCTTCGGCGCCCGGACCAGCCGGTTGTGCTGGCGCCACAGGTGGATCTCGCCGAGCTCCCGGAAGTACCAGCCGTTGCCGACGATCCCGTGCTCGGCCGGCAGCCGGCCGGTGAGCAGGGTGGACTGCACGCTGCAGGTGACGGCGGGCAGCACCGTGCGCAGCGGGGCGGACCCGCCGCGCTCGGCGAGCCGGGCGAGGTTCGGCAGGTACGGCAGCAGGCGCGGGGTCAGGCCGACCACGTCCAGCAGGACCACGGGTTTCAACCGTCCACCCTTTCACTGGTCAGGAACCGCTCGGCCCAGGTGAGTTCGGCGGCGATCCCGGCCGGGATGTCGACCGGGGCGTCCGCCCGCCGCCCGGGCAGCACCGGCCAGGTGTAGGTCTCGACCTCGACCACCGTCCGGTCCCGGACGGCCGCCACCGCCCGGCGGAGCACCTCGGTGGTGGCGCGCAGCGGCGCGGGGGGCGCGGCGTGCAGCGGCACGTGGAAGTGCACCCGCCAGGGCCCGCGGCCGGGCAGCCGGTCCAGTGCCTCCGGCAGGTCGTCGGCGGCGAGCACCCGGCCGGTGGGGTCCGCCTCCCGCACCTGGTGGAGGTAGCGCGGTTCGGCGTGGTCGGCGAGCACCCGCCGGGCCTCCGGGTCGCCCGGGTCGTCCACGTGCAGGGCGGCCGAGGCCTGGATCCGGACCACCCGGAGGCCGGCCCGCTCGATGGCGGCCACCGTCCGCTCCGGGTCGGCGAAGGAGACCGCCAGGTGGCAGGTGTCGAGGCAGAGGCCGACGAACTCCGGGTCCACGCGGGGGGCGAGCCAGCCCACGGCGTCCGCGACGTCGTCCAGCACGCAGCCCGGCTCCGGCTCGACGGCGAGCCGGATCGGGCGGCCCGCCCGGTGCGAGACCGTGCGGAACGCCGCCGCCGTCCGGCGCAGCGCCTGCTCGGCGGCCCGGTCCGCGGCGGGGGACCAGGGCCGGCGCCAGCCCAGCGGCAGGGTGGAGACGCTGCCGCTGTCGGCGTCCTCGGGCAGCAGCCCGGCCAGCACGGTCGCGCAGTCGGCGGTGTAGCGGGCCCGGGCGGGTTCGGTCCAGTCCGGCCGGTACACCGCGTGCTTGACCACCCGCTGGTGGAAGCCGCCGTACGGGAAGGCGTTCAGGGCGAGCACCGCCAGGCCCCGGGCGTCCAGTTCGGCGCGCAGCCGGCGGAGCCGGGACGGGTCGGCGGCCAGTTCGGCCGCGGCGTCGGCGGCCAGCCAGAGCCCGAGCCCGAGCCGGTCGAAGCCGGTCCGCTCGCGGATCGGGACGGCGCAGGTGTCGAGCTGCCGGAGGATGCCGGGCAGGTCCTCGGCGGGGTGGACGTTGGTGGAGTAGCAGAGGCGGTTCACGAGCCGCCCCGGAGCACCGAGTTGCCCGCGAAGGAGGCGCCGCCCGTGACGCCCGCGCCGTCGGTCAGGAGCTCCTCGTCGAGGATCAGCCGGCCGCCGCGGCCGTAGAACTCCACCGGGTTGCGCCAGAGCACGGTTTCCAGGTCCGCCGCCGTGAAGCCGGCCGCCAGCATCGCCCGGCCCACCAGGTGCGTCTTGAGCGGGTCCGAATTCCCCCAGTCGGCGGCCGAGTTGACGAGGATCCGGGCGGTGCCGTACTCCCGCAGCAGGGCGACCATCCGGTGCTCGTCCATCTTGGTGTCCGGGTAGATCGAGAAGCCCATCCAGCAGCCGGAGTCGGCGACCGACGCCACGGTGACCTCGTTGAGGTGGTCCACCAGGACGGCGCCCGGGTCGATGCCGGACTCGCGGACCACGTCCAGGGTGCGGCGGGTCCCGGCGAGCTTGTCCCGGTGCGGGGTGTGGACCAGGGCCGGCAGCCCGTGGTCGACGGCCAGCTCCAGCTGGCGGGCGAACGCCTCGTCCTCGGCCCTGGTCATCGAGTCGTAGCCGATCTCGCCGACCGCGACCACGCCGTCCTTGCCGAGGTAGCGCGGCAGCACGTCCAGCACCTCGACGCAGCGCGGGTCGTTGGCCTCCTTGGGGTTCAGGGCGATCGCGCAGTTGTGGCTGATCCCGAACCGGGACGCCCGGAACCGCTCCCAGCCGAGCAGGCCGTCGAAGTAGTCGGTGAAGGAACCCGGGTTGGTGCGCGGCTGGCCGAGCCAGAACGCCGGCTCGACCACGGCCCGGACCCCGGCCGCCCGCATGGCCCGGTAGTCGTCGGTGGTGCGCGAGGTCATGTGGATGTGCGGGTCGAAGATCCTCATGACCGGCACTCCTGCGGCCGCGGCGGGACGAGCGCCAGCAGGACGCCCATGCCGAGCAGCGCCCGCAGGTCGGGGTCGACCTCCCGGCCGGCCGCCCGGCGTTCCGCCGCCAGGTCGCGGGCCATCCGCAGCAGCTCGGAGTCGGTGCGGGCGACCAGCTCCGCCACGGCGGCCAGCGGCACCCCGGTGAACAGGCACTTCAGCACGCCGTGGCGCCACTGGGCCTGGTCCAGGTGCCGGGCCGCGAACGGGCCCATCGCCGCGGCGACCAGCCGCGGGTCGTTGGTGCGCAGGCCGTCGGCGACCAGCTCCAGGCCGAGCCGGCGCACGCTGTCCGGCAGGTCCGGCAGCGCGCGCAGCACCCCGCGCCGCTCGGCGTCGTCGCCGTGCCGGTAGAGCTTCTCGACCTCGGTCGCCAGGACGGCCCCGGGCAGGGCCTCGGCCAGCGCCGCGAGCAGCCGGGCCCGGGCCAGGTCGTCGACCGTGCCGTGCACCAGCCCCTGCGGGTCGGTGCCGGGGCGGACCGGCGCGCGCCCGACCATCCGGCCGGCCAGCGGGAACTCCTGGTGGACGGTGCCCGGCCAGTCGCGGACGCGGTGCTCGGCGCAGGTCAGCCAGTCGTCCTGCGGGTCCGGCGGCGCCGGCCAGCTCCCGCCGTAGACACTGGTCTCGAGCCAGCGGTGGTCCTCTAGGTTGGTCATGACGGGCGGTCTCCGATCGTGGACGACGCCGGGGCGCCCGTGCGCGCCGGCGGAACGGAAACGGATTCTCGGGCCCGGCGTATCGCCGCCAGGGCCGTTCGTGCGGTCTGCGGTGCGGCGTGGCTGTGCCGGGGCAGTTCGACCGCCGCGACGCCGGTGTAGCCGATCCCGTCGAGGGCGGCCAGCGTCGCGGCGAGGTCGAGCCGCCCCTGTCCGAACTCCAGGTGCTCGTGGACGCCCGGGAGCATGTCGTCCAGCTGGACGTTGACCAGCAGTCCGGCCGCGCGCCGCACGCACTGCGCGGAGTCCACCGGCTCCACGGCCACGCAGTGCCCGACGTCCAGGGTGATGCCGAGGGCGTCCGGCTCGCCGAGCTCGCGGCGCAGGTCGAGCGCCTGGTCGAGGTGCTGGACGACCATGCCGGGCTCGGGCTCCAGGCCGAGCCGTACCGACCGGCGCCGCGCCTCGGCGAGGACCGGGCCGAGGTGTTCGACCAGCCGCCGGCGGTTGGTCCGCCGGTCCGCGCCGGGCTCGCCGACGCCGGACCAGAAGGACACGCAGTCGGCGCCGAGCGACTCGGCGATCCGGACGGCGCGCCGCAGGAAGTCGATCCTCGGCCGGGCGTCCTCGGACACCAGCGTGGGGTGGTGCTTGCGGGTGGGGTCGAGCAGGAAGCGGGCGCCGGTCTCGACCACGCAGCGCAGTCCGCGGGAGGAGAGCAGCGCCGCCAGCCGGTCGGTCTCCCGGGCCAGGTCCGGGCCGTACGGGTCCAGGTGGTGGTGGTCGAGGGTGAGGGCGACCGAGCTGTAGCCGAGGTCGGCGATGACCCGGATCGCGTCGTTCAGCCGGTGGTTGGCGAAGCCGTTGGTGCCGTAGCCGATCGCGATCGCGCTCGTGCTCATGTCGGGCTCCTGCGGGCGGACAGTCGGCGGGCCAGTGGGAGGGCGGTCAGCAGCAGCGCGGCGGCGGGGAGCGAGCCCCGGCGGGCGGCCAGCCCGGCCTGCAGCGGCACCATGCCGTGGATGCCGGCCACTGTCGCGGTCCGGACCGCCGCCGCTGCCGCGGTACGGTCCGTCTCCTCGTCACTGAACCGCCGTGGGCCAACGGCGAGTTGGGCGGTTCCGGTGGTGGCCGCGTACCCCAGCGCGCAGAGCGCCGCGGCCGTGCGGTGCCGGGCCGAGGCGGCCCGGCCGGTCCCGGTCAGCACCGTGCCGGCCAGGGTGGCGGCCAGGGCCAGCCGGGCGTCGGCGGCGCGGCCTCCGTGCACCTCGCCGCGGGAGAGCGCGGTCACGCCCAGGGTGTGGGTGGCCAGGGCCAGGGCCGGGGTGGCGGCCGCCCGCCAGTGCCCGGACCCGGCGCCGAGCAGGACGTCCAGGCCGCGGCAGGCCGCCATGGCCAGCGGCGCGGCCGCGGTCGGCTTCAGCACGGTGTCGTACGCCCAGACCGCCGCGGTGAGCGGGACGGCGATCCGCAGCGCGTCGGCACCGCCCGCGAGGCCGGCCAGGGCCAGGCCGGTGGCACCGAGCCCGGCGGCCGCCGCGAGCGCGGGCCCGGGCGCGATCCGGCCGGACGGGATGGGGCGCTCGGGGCGCTCGCGGGCGTCGACCGCCCGGTCCGCCCAGTCGTTCAGCGCCATCCCGGACCAGTACAGGGCGACGGAGGCGAGCGGCAGGGCCAGCCGGCGGCCGCGCAGCGGACGGCCCGCCGCGACCGCGCCGGCCACGGTGTCCCCGAGGACGGTGAGCGCGGCCGGCGCCCGGACCAGGTCGAGCCACGGGCGCAGGGCGGCGCTCACCGGGCCACCGCGATCCGCCGCGTCCAGTCCACCAGGGCCTGCTCCTGCTGGGCGAGCCGGTGCTCGTCGCTGCCGAGCGGGTCCTTGAAGAAGAACGCCAGCGCGCCGAGCGGCCCGGACCGCCCGGCCGCGTGCGCCCCGGCCACCAGCCGGGCGAGGTCGAGGACCAGCGGCGCGGCCAGCGTCGAGTCGTAGCCGTCCCAGGTCAGTTGGAGGCTCATCCCGGTGCCGAGGAAGCCCTCGAAGGAGACGTGGTCCCAGGCGACCTTGCGCTCGCCGAGGTCGGGCACGTGGTCGATGTGCAGCGGCGCGGTGACCTCCCCGCCGAGCAGCGCGGCCAGCCCGCGGGTCTTGGACTCCAGCTTGCCCCGCGCGCGGCCCGCCACCCCGAGGTTGGCGCCGTCCCCGCCGCCGAGCAGGTTGGTCCCCGACCAGGACCGCACCCGCAGCCCGCGGGCGAGGAACATCGGTGCCAGCACGCTGCGCAGCAGGGTCTCGCCGGTCTTGCCGTCGCAGCCCGCGTACGGCAGGCCGTGCCGGTCGGCCAGCTCGGTGACCGCCGGGAGGCGCAGGCCCGGCGAGGGGGTGAAGTCGACGTAGGGGCAGCCGACCGAGAACGCGGCGTACGCGGAGAGCGCGCCCGGGCCGAGCACCTGGCGCCCCGGCTGGGCGAGGGCGCGTTCGAGCGCGGCCAGGTCGGCGTGCTCGGGCCCGGGCCGCAGCGGGGGCTCGGTGGCGGAGACGTTGACCACCACGACCCGCTCCAGGCCGTGCGAGTGCCGGAACTCCTCGATGTCGGCGGCGAGCCGGCCCGCCGCCTCGGCCTGGGTGGCCGGGACGTCGTCGGCCGGGTCGTGGCCGCGGCGGATCTCCCGGTCGGCGGCCGCGAGTTCCGCGGCGACCGCGGACGGGAGCCAGGCGGGCAGCACCCCCGCGGCGGCGAGCTCCTCCGCCCGCTTGCCCAGCGGGGTGGGGACGAGGTCGTGACCGCCGGTGACCAGCTCGGACCAGCCGGGGAAGACGCCCGGGTCGAGGTCGAGCCGTTCGCTGACGCTGCCGGTCGCGGGGGCGAGCCCGGCCCGCAAGGCGGCGAGCCCGCAGACGGCGGTGGTGGCCACCGACCCCCTGCCGCCGACCAGCCAAAGTCCGGTCCTGCCTGCCATGGTGCAACTCCCTTTCGGTGAGGCGGAGATGAGCCCGGAAGCGGGTTACGTTCGGTCCCAGCCCGCCCAGCGCCAGAGCTTGCCGGTGCCGGCCTTGGACTCGACGCCGTGGTCGGTCATCTCGAACTCGCCGAAGTCCAGGACCAGCAGCGCGTCGTCGCCCGGGGCGAAGCCGACGTCGATCGGCCGGTGCAGCGCCGGGCCGGGCGGCAGGCCCCGGGTGGACCAGTCGGCCGGGTCGACCAGCAGCAGGTCGCGGCCGAGCTGGGGGCCGCCCGGCGGCAGGGTCATCGGCGCCTCGTCCCCGAAGAGGGTGACCACCAGCTGCCCGGCCAGCGGCGAGCGCGGCGGCGCCACGGCGAACTTGGTGGCCGCGACGTGCGCCTCGAAGTCGAGCACCGGCCGCTCGGGCGGCGGGAGTTCGGCGTGGTTGGCGAGCAGGAAGGTCGGCTGGGGGCCGCGGGTGGGCTTGAACGCCGGGTCGGTCACCGGGATGCCGCCGATGAAGTCCGGCCAGCCGTACCAGGCGCCCTCGCGGACCTCGAACAGCAGGTCGGGGGCGTTGCCGATCGGGCGGCTGCCGCGGTCGTCCGCGCCCTGGTCGACGGCCAGCAGCCGGCCGTCCGGCAGGAACCCGAGGCCGAAGGCGTTGCGCATCCCCCAGGCCACCAGCTCCAGGTTGCCGCCGTCGAGGTCGCAGCGCAGCACGGCCGCGCTGCACGGCAGTCCGGCGGGTATCCGCTGCCCGGGCCGGGTCGGGGTGCCGAACGGGGCGAACGCGCCGGTGGTGGTGCGCGCGCCGGGCCGGCCGGCCAGCGGGTCGTCCGTGGTCACGTTGAAGCCGGTCAGTTCGATGTCCAGGCCGGGGATGTCGTACGAGTGCGGAAGCCGTCCCAGCCAGCCGAGTTCGTAGGCGTCCAGGCCGATGATCCCCAGGTTGGACATCGCGCCCTGGGCGAAGTAGAGCTTCCCGTCGCGGCCGGCGACGGCCATGTCGATGTGGTAGTTCCCGGGCCCCGGCATGCCGTCGACGATGACGGACCGCTGCCCGTCCGGAGCGATCCGGGTGATCCGGCCGGCCCCGCCCTCCGAGACGTAGAGGTGGCCCTCGTGCCAGAGCAGTCCGGTCACCGGGGCGGCCAGGCCGTCGGCGACCAGCGTGCGTGACGAGGCGTCGGTTCCCGGTCCGAGGCGCCAGACCCGGCCGCCGGGGGCGGCGCCCCCGAAGGGCAGTCCGGACTCGGCCAGGTACACCTGGCCCTGGTCGTCGAAGGCGAGGCTGGTCGGGAAGTCCAGTCCGTCGGCCAATACGGTGGGTGATTGCACCACGGCTCCTCCACGGTCGTGCCCACAGAAGATCCGCCGCCCTGTGCGGTCGGCGACGGGTCGATGTGTAGCAGCGTCCACGAAGCATGGTCAAGAACCGCCGGAGCGCCCGCCGGCCGCCGTACGGGCATCGGCAGGGCCGGGAAATGCGCAGGTCAAGCGGTATGTGAAGGCCGTGTGGAGCAGGTCGGACCGGGGTCGTGGGGCAGGCCGGGCACCGCACGACGCGAGAAGGCCCGGGCGGTCCCGCCGGCCGTCGACGGGCCTCGGGCGGATGCCGTCCGCGGGTGGGCCTCGGGCCGGGCCGCCGCCTTCTCGTCACTCTCGGTGGTTTCTGGCGGGTTCCCTTCCGGGCCGCGGCCGGGGTCGACGGTCGCCGGGGAGGGCGTCCACTCCGTCCCCGGCGGCCGTCGGCCGTGTCGAGGCGGGGGGCCTCGACTCGCCGGGGTCCAGGCCCGGCACTTGGTAGACGGAGCCGGTCGCCGCGGATCGACATCGGAGGCGAGATTTTTCGGGAGAACTTCTGCCGGGTGCCGTCGGGGGAACACCTGCGCGGAACGCCCGTACGGGACGCCGGCCGGAACGCACGCACGACGGCCACCGGCGCGGCGTGGGACGCCGGCCGGTGGCCGTCGGGTCGGAAGGGGTGCGGGACCGGTGGAGCGGTGTCCGCGAGGGGGTCAGAGCGAGTAGGCGATCAGCTCGAACGAGGGGTTGGTCGTGAACGCGGGGGCGCCCGCGCCGACCAGCAGCAGGTTGCCGCTCACCGCCGGGAAGGAGATGATGCCGGCCGGTGTCCTGGCGGTCCACAGGGTGGCGCCGGTGGCGGTGTCGAAGCCGTAGACCTGGCCGTCGAAGGTGGAGGTGAAGACCACGTCGTTGGCCACCGTGGCGGCGCCCAGGGCCATCTGCGGCAGCTCCCGCTGCCAGAGCACCTTGCCGGTGGCCACGTCGGCGGCGGTGAGGCCGCCCCGGCCGATGGTGTAGTCGGGCAGTGCCAGCCCGCCGGTGGCGTCGAGCTTGGCGGGGTTGTCGACCCAGGGCACGAAGAGCCGCCCGCGGGAGAGCGCCATCGGCGTCTCCACCCCGCCGATGATGCCCGGCAGGACGGTGGTCGGGGTGTTCGGCAGCGGGCCCTCGTCGTTCAGGTGGGCGCCGACCGGCAGGGTCCACAGCGGTGTGCCGTCGTCGGCCCGGTAGGCGAAGACCTTGCCCATCTTGCCCGCCGTCACCACGATCTCGGTGGGCACGCCGCGGACCTTGACCTTGGTCACGATCGGCGGGTCCTGGAGGTCGTAGTCGCGCAGGTCGTGCGGCGCGGTCGCCTGGTACCAGAGCAGCTTGCCGGTCCTGGCGTCGAGCGCCAGCAGGCAGTTGGTGTAGAGGTTGGGGCCCGGCCGGCTGCTGCCGTTGGGGTACTCGGGGGTGCCGGGCAGCGGGGCGGGGTTGGCGATGGAGACGAAGAGCCGGCCGTGCTCGTCCAGGGCCGGCGCGAACCAGGTCCCGCCGCCGCTGTTGATCTCCGGGTGGCCCCAGAGGTCGCCGTCCTTGACCGTGTTGAAGCTCCAGCGCGGCTTGCCGGTGGCGGTGTCCAGCGCGTAGATGGTCCCCATCGCCCCCGGCACGTACCGGCCGAAGGTGTTGGGGACGGTGCTGACCACGACGGTGTCCTCGTACACCTGGGGGGCGACGTCGATGCCGCCCGAGCCGGAGGCGATCAGCTCCCGCTCCCAGAGGGTCCGGCCGGTCCTCGGGTCGAGGGCGAACACGCCGGTGAACGTGGTGCCGTAGAGCACCCCGCGCGCGTAGGCCACGCCGTTCGGCCCGACCGAGGGGCTGTTGAACACCCGCTTCCAGCGGACCTTCCCGGTCTCCTTGTCCACTGCGTAGACGTCGGAGTTGAGGGTGATCAGGTAGACCGTGTCGCCCACCACGACCGGGTTGGAGGCCATGATGCCGGCGAAGGTGGGGTCCCCCTCCAGCGGCAGCCGCCACTTGACCTTGAGGTCCTTGACGTTGTGCGAGTCGATCGGGGTCCGGGTGACGTTGCGGGTGTTGGTCAGATCGCCGTTGGACAGGGCCCAGTCCCGTGGGTGGACCCGCTTGTCGTAGCTCCCCGGGCCGGCCTCCGGCTCCGCGACGGCCGGGCCCGAGGCGGCCATGCCGGGCCCGATCGCCAGCGAGAGGGCGGCCAGCGCCGTGACCGCCAGCCAGCCCGGC